>JAQXHW010000153.1 GCA_029007475.1 Oscillospiraceae bacterium
ACAGGTGCCGAGAATAAGACACAGAACGGGATTTTCCTTAACGATACCCTTTGTCAGCTCTTTGACGTAATTATACTTTTTCTTGTCTTGAGTTTTTTCCGACATCAGTTCTCGCCCCCTTTAACGGAATAGTAAATCTCAATAGCCTCGTTTACCCCGTTTGTGACGGCTCTCGAGGTAATTGTCGCACCGGTCATGGCGTCAATATCGCCGCCGTCCTTGTTTACCTTGAAGCCGCTTTCGGGAATTGGCTTTTCAAACATACTCCTGAATTTTTCGTTTGTGCAGTTAGCACCGAGTCCGGGAGTTTCGGAGTGGCTGAGAATTTCAACTCCCGTTATCTCCTCATCCTCGCTGATACCAACCATGATTTTTACGTCGCCGCCGTAGCCTTTTACGGTAACCTCAATGGCATAGCCTATTATATTGCCCTTTGAGTCAAAGCCCATATAGGCTTCATTCTCAAGGACCTCCTCAAAGCTTACCGCCTCGGCACATACAGACTGCATCGCATTTTCCTTAGCTAATTTTTGCTGTTTCTCAATGGGAGCTTTTGTAAGCTCATTGGTAAAACTCAGAAGCAAGGCAACCGCAAGACAAATAAGAAAGAGGGCCATGGCAGGCACTAAAATCTGTTTAGCGTTTAGCTTTTTCATTTTGCTCCCTCCTTTGCTTTTTTGGCGCCGAAGGGCTTTTTAGCCGTAATATTTTCAATGAGGGGGGTCAAAATATTAAATAGCAGAATCGCAAAGGACATACCCTCGGGGATATTTGCAAACTGTCTTATTAAAACCGTTAGAACACCGATACCGACGCCGTAAATAACCTTTCCCCAGAAGGTTATGGGAGATGTTACGTAGTCCGTAGCCATGAAGACAGCGCCCAAAAGCAGACCGCCTGAGAGCAGCTCGAACAAGGGATCGCGGCCTAAGATTAAGGACGTTAAGGCTGCCGAGCCCATAATAACTAAGGGAATTGTAGCAGAGATAACCCTTCTTATTACAAGATACACACCGCCTAAGATGAGAGCAACTGCACAGGTTTCGCCCATTGAGCCGCCGTGACTGCCCAAAAGAAGCTCTAAATAGGAATATGTATTGGCTTCAGCGGCTAAGGGAGTTGCGGAGGTTACCGCGTCAACAGCCTGGAAGTTTGAAGCCACCCAGGTAGTCATAGCCGTTGGGAATGAAACAAGGAGAATAATTCTTCCTGCCAAAGCGGGATTTACAAAGTTCATTCCCAAGCCGCCGAACATCTGCTTAACCACAACAATGGCGGCAAGAGCGCCGAAAGCGGCTATAAGAGGATTGATATTTGCAGGTAAGTTGAGAGCCAAAAGCACACCGGTTACTACTGCGGATAAATCTCCGACAGTATTATCCCGCTTCATAATAAGCCGGGAGAAAAATTCCGAAGCTACACAAACCGCAACACAGACAGCAAGTATCAAAAGAGGATACCAGCCGAAATGAACGCAGGAAGCGATAATTGCAGGCACTAAGGCAATAATAACGTCGAGCATTATACGCCTTGTGCTTGCACGGCTTCTCAGATGCGGCGAGGGAGAAACATAGAATTTACTCATTATTTATTTCCCTCCTTTTTCTTTTGAAGCTCTGCTCTAAGCTGAGCCTTTCCCACCTTTATTGTTTGAACGATATGCCGCTTTGCAGGACAGCTGAAAGCACAGCAGCCGCACTCCATACAGTTCATAATATGGAATTTTTCCATTTCCTCTGCGTCGCCCTTTTTAACCGCGTCGCAGATTTTCGTGGGCATTAAATTCATGGGGCAGGCGCTAACGCATCTGCCGCAGCGAATACAGGCCGTCTCCTCGGCGAGCTTCGCTTCCTTCCTGCCGAAAGCTAAAATTGCATTGTTCTGCTTAAGCACAGGGAGAGAGTCGTCAACCAAGGCAATACCCATCATGGGGCCGCCCATAAGCATCTTAAAGGGTTCTTCCCTAAAGCCGCCGCAAAATTCCATAAGGTCGCTGATACGGGTACCCAAGGGTACTATGACGTTCTGAGGATTTTTTACCGCAGAGCCGTCAACGGTCACGCGCTTCTTAACAAGGGGAATACCTGTTTTAAGGTAATCGCTGAGAAAGGCTACCGAAGCCACGTTCATTACAACACAGCCTACGTCCGAGGGCAGCTTTCCCTCGGGAACCTCCCTGTTTGTAAGAGCTTTTATGAGAACCTTTTCAGCGCCCTGAGGATAAGAGGATTTAAGGGAAACCACAGTTACCAAATCCTCGGGGTCATACTTTTCGTTATCTGCGATTTCGGAGAGAATTTTAATTGCTTCGGGCTTGTTGTTTTCAATACCGATTATGGCTCTCTCAATTCCCAAAATCTCCCGAACCGCATAAATTCCCGACAAAATCGCCCAGGAATTTTCCAAAACCTCTCTGTAATCAGCGGTTATGTAAGGCTCGCACTCGGCACAGTTAATAATAAGGGTGTCGATGTTCTTATCCTTTGGCACATTGAGCTTTACGTGAGCCGGAAAGCCTGCGCCGCCTAAGCCTACAAGTCCGCTCTCCCTGACAGCCGTGAGAAAATCCTCTTTAGTCTCAACCGTGGGAGGCTTAATATTTGGGTCTAAGGTTTCCTTGCCGTCGGACTCAATCAAAACCGCATCACATTCATTTCCTGCGGGTAAGGTTACCTTTATTATCTTCTTTACCGTACCGCTGACGCTTGAATGAACAGGCGCACAAACGAAGCCTCCTACCTCTCCGACCTTCGTGCCTACAAAAACCTCATCCCCGACATTTACGCAGACCTTACAGGGTGCGCCGATATGCTGCTGCATAGGGAGAATAACCTCTTTGGGTGCAGGCATAACCACGCTTTCCATAGGGGCAGTATTCTTTCTATGGGGCACTTTTGCGCCGCCCTTTGTGAAAAAGGGCTTTACCATACTCCTTTTTCCGGAATTTTTCATATATCTTCCTCCTTGCTTTTGGGAGTTTTTCACATAGATTGTATATATACCTAAAATAGTATAATACTAAATATAACATTGAAATACGCATTTTTCAATACAAATACCGCAAATTAAAAATTAAGTAGGTAAAGGTGTTATTATGAACTTTTTTAACGCATTTTGGGTGGGAGGCCTCGTATGTGTCGCAGCTCAGCTTCTCATTGATTACACAAGGCTCACCCCTGCAAGAATACTGACGGGCTGTGTGGTTTTGGGAGTAATTCTCGCCGGTATCGGCGTCTTTAAGCCCCTTTCGGATTTTGCGGGAGCAGGTGTCACCGTACCCCTTTTAGGCTTCGGAAACACCATGGCCGAGGGCGTAAAGGAAGCCGTAAACAAGGACGGTCTTATAGGCGTCTTAACCGGCGGCTTAGAGGCCGGTGCCGCAGGAATTTCCGCCGCAGTATTTTTCTCTCTTTTAGCCGCTTTAGCGGGAAAATCCCGAATGAAAAAATGATAGCATTTCTTGCCTCTCTGTGCTATAATGTAAAAATACTGAGTTATAGAAAATTACAGACAGAGGTAAATTATGAAAACAGGTCTTGTTCTTGAGGGCGGCGCTATGCGGGGTATGTATACCGCAGGCGTGCTTGATGTCTTTCTTAGAAACAAAACAGAATTTCAGGGTATCGTCGGAGTATCCGCCGGTGCCCTTTTCGGCGTAAATTTTCTCTCCGAGCAGGAGGGAAGAGCCATTCGTTACAACAAAAGATTTATCCGAGATAAAAATTATTCGGGACTAAGGCACCTGATTCGGGAGGGAAACCTTTTCTGCACCGACTACGCCTATGGAAAAGTCCCCCGCGAGCTTGATGTTTTTGACGATGAAACCTTCAAAAAATCCCCTGTACCCTTCTATGCGGTGGCTACTGACATAGAGTCGGGTCAGGGAGAATACATACAGATTAAGAGCTGCTTCGAGCAGATGGACGCCTTAAGAGCCTCAGGCTCAATGCCCTTTGTGTCAAAACCTGTGGAAATTGAGGGAAGGCTTTACCTGGACGGAGGAATTACCGACAGTATTCCCTTTGAGTGGATGAGCAAGCAGGGGTACGACAGGTTAGTTGTAATTTTAACCCGAGACATGAGCTACCGCAAAAAATCAATGTCCAAAGTGGCAATAAAGCTCTGCTACCGAAAATACCCGAAGCTCAGAGAGAAGCTGCTTACGCGCCACGAGGCTTACAATAGCTCCGTGGAAAAACTCACAGAGCTTGAAAAAGAGGGAAAGGTCTTTGTTATCAGACCCTCTGCTCCCATTGAGATAGGCAGACTTGAGAAAGACCCCCAAAAGCTTCAGGGGGTCTACGACTTAGGTGTACGCGACTGCGAAAATATTATGCCGAAGCTCAGCGAATATCTCGGCAAATAGCAAATTATCTCTTGAAATGGGAAATAAAAAGCTGTATAATGTCTTTTTGGATAATAATTTGGTGACCAAGGGGTGAAATTATGAAGCCTGTGGCTTTCGATAACGACAAATACCTCAAAATGCAATCCGAGAAAATCAAGGAGAGAATTGACCTTTTCGGCGGCAAGCTCTACGATGATTTTCATGCGTCAAGGGTGCTGCCCGGCTTTGCTCCCGACTCTAAGCTGCAAATGCTTCTAAAGCTCCGCGACAGAGCGGAAATTCTTATAGTAATCAACGCCGCCGATATCGAAAAGAACAAAATTCGCGGTGACTTGGGTATAACCTACGACCTTGATACTCTCCGTCTTATTGACGTTTTCAGAAGCGTAGGACTTTATGTAGGAAGCGTTGTGCTCACCTGCTACGCAAATCAGCCTGCGGCTAAAAAATTTCAAAAGCGGCTCGAGGATTTAGGCGTTAAGGTTTACCGCCACTACCCCATCCCCGGCTACCCTGCGGATGTTGAGTTCATTGTAAGTGACGAGGGTCTCGGCAAAAACGACTATATCGAAACCGAAAAGGAGCTTGTTATCGTAACTGCTCCGGGCCCCGGCTCAGGAAAAATGGCAACCTGTCTTTCTCAGCTCTATCACGAGCACAAGAGAGGAATTAAAGCCGGATACGCAAAATTCGAAACCTTCCCCATTTGGAATCTTCCCTTAAAGCACCCTGTAAATATGGCTTATGAGGCGGCAACCGCAGACCTCAACGACGTTAATATGCTTGACCCCTACCACTTCGAAGCCTACGGCGAAACTACCGTCAACTATAACCGTGACGTTGAAATCTTCCCCGTACTCAGCGCAACCTTTGAGGAAATTTTGGGTGAATGTCCCTACAAGTCTCCCACAGACATGGGCGTAAATATGGCGGGCAACTGCATTGTAGACGATGAAGCGGTCCGCAAGGCAGCAGGTCAGGAGATTATCCGCCGCTATTACAGCGCCATGTGCGCCAGCCGTCAGGGAATTGCCGAAAAGGACGTTGTCTACAAGCTGGAGCTTCTCATGAAACAGGCAGACCTCACCACCGAGGACAGACCGGTTATTGCTGCTTCACTTGAAAAAGCCGAATCAACAGGAGAGCCTGCCACCTCCATTGAAATGCCCGACGGCACAATCATCACAGGCAAAACCTCCTCTCTCTTAGGGGCTTCCGCCGCGGCAATCCTCAACGCTCTGAAGTATTTAGGCGGTATCAACGACGAGATTCACCTTATCTCTCCCACCATTATTGAGCCGATTCAAAAGCTCAAGGTAGGACACTTAGGCAACCGAAATCCCCGACTTCATATTGACGAGGTTCTCCTTGCTCTTTCAATTTGCGCCGCAACCGACGAGCAGGCTCAAAAAGCCCTTGACCAGCTTCACGCACTCTCAGGCTGTGAGGCTCACTCAAGCGTAATCCTCGCTTCCGTTGACGAAAAAATCTTCAAAAAGCTGGGCATAAATCTCACCTGCGAGCCGAAATATCAAACAAAACGCCTTTATCATATCTAAACATCAAAGCCGTGTTTTGAGCTTTTCAAAACACGGCTTTTTATATAGTTTTCTTTATTAGGCTTCTGAATTTATTAAATCCGGCTAAATTAATTCAGCATGAAAAACCGAAAATCAGTGCAAAAGCTTTTCGAGGAGCTTTTCCTGCTCCGAGATATCCTCGGCGGTAAGGGGCAAGAGGGCGTTGTGCTTGCTCATGCCCTCAAGTACCCAAAGAATCTGGGTTGCCGCGGCCTTGGGATTACCGCAGGAGAAAACGCCCTTATCACAGCCCTCTTCAATCATTCTCGCCGTAATATCAACCGAGGTTACTGCGCGTTTTTTGAGGATTTCCCTGCCTTTTTCGCTGTTTGCGGCAAATTCGGAAATGGCATTTTCAAAGCTATCCGTTTCGGTAAGCTGATTTATTCGAGAGCGCACAAAGGAGAAAAGCATAACTTCGGGACTCACCCCCAGAGCCTTTGCTCTCTCGTAGTTTGAAAGGGCATTACTCTGCTCCTCCTCGATAATAGCGATAAAAATCTCCTCGGTCGAACCGAAATAGCGGTAAAGCCCCCCTCTGGAAAGCTCTGTCGCCGTGCATATATCCTGCATGGAAACTGCGCTGAAGCCTTTTTTCGCAAAAAGAGTTCGGGAAACCTCAAGTATTCGATTTTTTGACTTGCTGCCCTTGTTACCCATATTCTCAGCTCCCATAAAAAACATAAAGCGGTGCAAAATGCACCGCTTTCATTATATCATTACTTATCCTTTTTATCAACTGTATAGCTCTTCGGCATTTTGAAGGCAAACAGGAAGCCGACAATGCACATCAGGGATGTGATGACAGGTACCAAGGAAACGCCTACCTTCCAGGTTTCACCCGCAACAGCAACGCCGTTTATAACCTTTTGAACAGTAATATTCTTTATGCTTTCGTAAACAAGACCTGTTGCGATTGCGGCAACAACCGAGGTTGAAAGCGACTGTACCGCAAAGTACATGGCTGTATGGTCCTTTCCTGTTTCCGTGTACTCGTTTGCGGCAATCTGAGAGGGCACCATATAGGGAGTTGCAAAGAATGCACCGATAGAAAAGCTGCCGATAACGCTGCCTATGCAGCCGATAATAATTCTTGCGGTGGGATTCGTGGGGAATACGTATTCACTTCCTACACAGAAGTTGAGTATTGCCACAGCAAAGCCTAAAAGACATACCTGATAGGCAAATCTGAGTCCCTTTTTCTTGATTAACCTGTAGTAGAGGAAAAGCATCAAGGGAACAGGAGCAAAGGCGCAGGTATTGAGTATTGCGGCAGTACCTGCACTCAGGTTCATAACACCGGAAATAAGGGTATTCTGAGCTGTTAAGAACATCTGAAGACCAAAGTATGCGGTTGCGTTGGGAATAAGCCAGAATAAGAACTGCTTATTTTTGACCGTGAGCTTGAGGCTTGTTGTGAGCTTAACTCTTGCCTCGGGGAGATAATCCTTGCCCTCGCCGTACTTCTCGCCCTCTTTGATTATGAAAAGAGGAATGAGCATTGTAACCATAAAGGGAAGCGCAAAGATAACGAGCTTAGAGATATTGACTCCCATATTGATAAAAACAGGCACGAGAGCATATACAACAGAGTAGCCGACAGTATCGAAAAAGGACTTAAAGCTGCCCACTCTTGTGCGCTGGTCGGAATCCTTACATACGCTTGAAAGGCTTCCGTAGAAGGTAATCAGCGACATAGTATATGAAGCAAAGAAAACAAAGAGCCAAGCGGTCATCCAAATTGTATTGGCAAGGCTGTTTTCTCTCCACTCAAGAGGAAGCCAAACCATGAAGTAGCTGAGAACCATGGGCACAAACGCAATTACGATTGCAGGACGGCGTCTGCCCCAACGGGTACGAAGATTGTCGGTAAGCGAGGCAAGGGGAATATCTACCAAGCCGTCAAAGATTTTTGCAACCATCCAGAGAATGGGGAAAAGTGCAGGCACAACAAGACAGAAGCCGGAAATACTCCAGTTCATCTTGTCTGCATTAAGACCGACAGGGTTTACTGCGTCGGAAAAATAAGCGCCCAAAAGCACAAACAGCATATTGGGGCCGAAGCCGCAGGCGGCATAGAGAAATTCTTTCCATTTCTTGTCAAGAGAAACGGTTTTAGCCTTACTACTATCCATATAAAAACTCCTTTAACAAAATAAAACGCGACACTGATGTCGCTTTTTGTCAGAATTATAAACCTCTTATCTCCTGAAGTCAATAGTTTCGTTAAAAGATTATTAATATTTCGGTGAAAACAGGGCAACAATTCACGGACGATTATCAAATTTGCCCGAAAAAAGGTAAAAAAACGCAAAAAAAAACAAGGGGCATAGCTACCCCTTGAAATTCTGCCGTAATAAATTTAGCGGAATTATTAGATAATTGCGTTGTCGAGATACTCCTCGAGCTCCTCGTTATCCTCTTTCTTCTTCTTTTTAAGAAGCATAAATGTTGCAGCGGCGGCACCGATAGCAAGCACAGCTGCAAGCAGAGCGACGATCCAGCTGTAAGAACTTTTTTTCATAAAGAAAACCTCCTCTTGCGAATACTCTGAGAATATTCTTTGTAGCTGATTTAATAATAACAGTATTAATTTTAAAAGTCAATAAAAAAATAAAAGCAGAGAAGTCTCTGCTTTTAAGGTTACCGTATTAAGATTTTTCTCAAGCTGCGTTAAGGCGCTTCATAAGATTTGATTTGCTTCTAGCGGCAGTGTTCTTATGCAGAATACCCTTTGCGGCGGCCTGATCAATTTTCTTAACAGCAAGACGAACCGCCTCAGCTTTGTTCTCGGCGTTAGTGTCGATAGCGATGTATGCTTTCTTAACTGCGGTTCTGAGAGCAGACTTAATGCTCTTGTTCTGGGCAGTCTTGGTTGCGATAACCTTAACACGCTTCTTTGCTGATTTGATATTAGGCATTGTCCCACCTCCTTATAAAGCGTTAACACGAAAAACGTGAAAATCTTACTGATTTACTGAAAATATAACAAGCTTTTCCCGAAAGAAAAAGCCCTTTATCACAATCGTGCATGGTTTATAATAACACCAAAGCTCTGAAATTGCAAGCGTTTTTCTCATTTTCTCAGTAAAAAATTTTATTCTTGGGGAGTCCTCACAAAAATATACTATATATAGTCTGTCACCTCGGTGCTATATACAACTTTTCCGCAACAATTACATTTATTTGACCTTAAACTTCTCAAAAATCCCCTTAGACACAGAAACTTCACAATTCATTTATCCAAAATATACTTGACATTTCCAAATAACGGGTGTAAATTATTAGTAGACTTAGCACTCGCAAGTCGAGAGTGCTAATTTCAAAAAAGGAGGCGATGGTCTTGGAGCTGAACGCAAGAAAACAAAAGATTCTCAAAGCCATCGTCGAGAGCTTTATCGCCACAGGCGACCCCGTAGGCTCAAAAACCCTCCTTGCGGAAACGGGAATTGAGGTTTCTCCCGCTACGGTGCGAAACGATATGGCCGACCTCTCCGCCAAAGGGTATATTTACCAGCCCCACACTTCGGCAGGCCGTGTACCCTCTCAGTCGGGACTGAGGTACTATATCGACAACCTCATGACCCCCCTCTCTCCCTCCATGAGAGTCAGGGACTATATTGACTCAAGGCTCTTTTCAGCCGCAGACACCCCTGAGGGCCTCCTTTCGGAATGTGCCAAGCTTCTCAGCGACTACACAGGCTTTGCCGCTGTGACAACCACTCCCCCTGCAAGCGCGGCACGGGTTCACCGGCTTCACTTTGTAGGTACGGGACGCCACACGGTTATGGCGATTTTAGTCACCACCACAGGCATGGTAAAAAGCAAGCTCTTAAGGCTTAACTTCGTGGTTACCGCCGAGGTGCTTTCGGTCCTAAAGGAGACTCTTAACCGAGTTCTCTCGGGAGTACCCCTTTCGGAGATTACAAAGCCCTTTATGCAGACCGTAGCCGCTGCCTATTCAGAGGTTTTCCTTATGATGCCTCAGGTACTGACCGCTATAATGGATATATGCGGAGAAGCTCAGGTTTCAAAGCTATGCACCTATGGAGAAACAAAGCTTCTCTTTTCCCCTGAGATTGACCCCCACACAGCGCGAAGCATTTTGAGCTTTCTTTCAAAGCCCGAACAGGTGGGAAGATATCTCCTCTCGCAAAAAGGACACCTTAATATCCAAATCGGAAGCGAATGCTTCTCACCCGACCTTAAAACCGCTGCGGTAATCTGCGGAAGATATGAAATCGAAGGCGAAGCCGCCGGAGCCGTCGCCCTTTTCGGGCCGGGAAGAATGGACTATGCCGCCGCTCTGGGAATTGTAGCCTATCTCTCCGAAAGAGTAGGCACACTTCTCGATGAAATGGTGGATATTTAAGGGCGATAATATACAATATATAAAGGAGAAAGACATGAGTAAGTGCTCAAAACCAAAAGACGAAGAAATCAAAGAGACCACCGAGGAGACAGCCGAGGAGGTTGAGACATCTAAAGAAGTAGAAACAGCCGAGGAAGTCACCGAAACAGCAGAAGCACCCCCTGCCGAAAAAACCGAGTGCGAGAAGCTCACCGAGGAATTAAAGGCTCAGAAGGACTCTTACCTGAGACTTGCGGCAGAATACGACAACTACCGGAAACGCACCCAGCAGGAGAAGCTCTCAATCTACGCCGACGCAACCGCTAAGGCTGTTGAGGAGCTTTTACCTCTCGCCGACAGCGTAACCGCCGCCCTGACAAACACAAGCGACGACGACCCCCACAAGGAGGGCATTGAGCTTATCGGCAATCAGCTTAAAAAGAGCCTTGAGAAATTAGGCGTCGAGGCCTTCGGCGAAACAGGCGACACCTTCGATCCCACGCTTCACAACGCAATCTCACGCACAGACAGCGAGGAACTGCCCGCAAACTCAATAGCGATGGTATTCCAAAAGGGCTATAAGCTGAAAGATAAAATAATCCGTCCTGCTATGGTGCAGGTTGCAAATTGCTGATAAACACGCAATTTAGTCGAAATCTTAAGCGTTCACATTTTTCAAAAAACAACCGACTGCAGGAAAAAGTCCTGCTCTGCGGTTAATATACAGTATAAAATCTAATTATTATATTTGGAGGAATTTATTATGGCAAAGACAATCGGTATCGACTTAGGTACAACAAACTCCTGCGTAGCAGTTATCGAAGGCGGCGAGCCCGTAGTTATCGCTAACGCAGAGGGCGCAAGAACAACCCCCTCCGTCGTTGCTTTTTAGGCAAACGGCGAAAGACTCGTAGGTCAGGTAGCAAAGCGTCAGGCTATCACCAATCCGGGCGGCACAATCTCCTCTATCAAGAGAGAGATGGGCTCAGACTACAAAGCAAACGTAAACGGAAAATCCTACACACCCCAGGAGATTTCCGCTATGATTCTTCAGAAGCTCAAGACCGACGCTGAAGCATATCTGGGCGACAAGGTAACTCAGGCAGTTATCACCGTTCCCGCATACTTCACCGATGCACAGCGTCAGGCAACTAAGGACGCAGGTAAGATCGCAGGCCTCGACGTTAAGAGAATTATCAACGAGCCCACAGCAGCCGCTCTTTCCTACGGCATCGACAAGGAAAACGACCAGAAGGTCATGGTTTATGACTTAGGCGGCGGTACCTTTGATGTTTCCATTATCGAAATGGGCGACGGCGTTCAGGAGGTTCTCGCAACAGCAGGTAACAACCGATTAGGCGGCGACGACTTCGACAATAGAGTTATGGACTGGATTGTTACAAGCTACAAGACAGAATCAGGCATTGACCTCTCCTCCGACAGTCTTGCTATGCAGAGACTTAAAGAGGCAGCAGAGAAGGCTAAGATTGAGCTTTCCGGCGTTACCTCTACCGACATCAATCTCCCCTACATTACCGCAGACTCAACAGGTCCCAAGCACCTTAACATGACCCTTACCCGCGCTAAGTTCAACGAGCTTACCGCTGATCTGGTAGAAAAAACCATTATCCCCGTTCGTCAGGCTCTCAAGGACTCCGGCTTACAGATTTCCGAAATCGACAAGGTTCTCATGGTAGGCGGTTCCTCCCGTATTCCCGCTGTTCAGGAAGCAGTAAAGAGCCTTATCGGCAAGGAGCCCTTCAAGGGCATCAACCCCGATGAGTGCGTTGCTATCGGCGCCGCAATTCAGGCAGGCGTTCTCGGCGGCGAGGTTGAGGGACTTCTCCTTCTCGACGTTACTCCCCTTTCCCTCGGCGTTGAGACCATGGGCGGTATCATGACTAAAATTATCGACAGAAACACCACTATCCCCACAAAGAAAAGCCAGATTTTCTCCACCGCTGCCGACAATCAGACTCAGGTTGAGGTAAACGTTCTTCAGGGTGAGAGAGAATTTGCAAGAGATAACAAGCAGCTGGGTCTTTTCGCACTCACAGGTATCGCTCCCGCAATGCGCGGTATTCCTCAGATTGAGGTTACCTTCGACATTGACGCTAACGGTATCGTAAACGTAAGCGCTAAGGACTTAGGCACAGGCAAGGAGCAGAACATCACCATCTCCTCCTCAACCAATATGTCCAAAGAGGATATCGACAAGGCTGTTAAGGAAGCAGAGCAGTTTGCCGCAGAGGATAAGGCAAGACGTGAAGCTGTTGACGCCAAGAACGAGGCCGAGAACATGGCTTATCAGGCTGAGAAGTTAGTTTCCGAGTCCGGCGACAAGCTCACCGAGGACGACAAGAACACCCTCACCACCAAGTCACAGGCTGTTAAGGACGCTATCGCCAAGGACGACAAGGCTCTTATCGACTCCGCTAAAGAGGATTTACAGAAAGCTCTCTATGAGGTTTCCGCTAAGCTCTATCAGGCAGCACAGGCAGAGGCTCAGGCACAGGGTGCCGCAGCTCAGGCAGGCGCTCCCCAGAACGGCGCAGACGGCAACGTTTACGATGCTGACTTCACAGATGTTGACGAAAAGTAATTTCAGCATATAATTATATGAGACTGTTCGTGTAGTGTCGCTTTTTTGCGGCACTGCACGATATTTCCGTTTATTAAAGTAGGTGAAATCTTGGCTGATAAAAGAGATTATTACGAGGTCATGGGCGTCTCAAAGGGTGCCTCTGACGACGAAATAAAAAAAGCATACCGACAGGCGGCAAAAAAATACCACCCCGACCTTAACCCCGGCAACGCCGAAGCAGAGGCTAAGTTTAAGGAAGTAAACGAAGCCTATGAGGTGCTCTCAGATAAGGATAAGCGCGCTCGCTACGACCAATTCGGTCACGCAGGAGTCGACCCCAACTACGGGGCAGGCGCAGGCGGCTACGGCGGGAGCCCCTTCGGACAGGATATTGATTTGGGCGATATTTTCAACAGCGTTTTCGGCGGCTTTGGCGGCTTCGGCGGCAGAAGGTCCGCTAACCCCAACGCACCGAGACGCGGTACGGATATCGAAACCTCCGTCAGTATTTCCTTTGACGAGGCGGTTAAGGGCTGTAAAAAGGAGATTAGCTACAATGCCGTGGTAACCTGTAAGGAATGTAACGGCTCAGGCGCCGAAAAGGGCACTTCTCCCAAGGTATGCTCCGCCTGTCACGGCACAGGTCAGGTAACCGTAAGTCAAAGAACTCCCTTCGGTGTTGTTCAGACTGCCCGCGCCTGCGATAACTGCCGCGGCACAGGTAAGGTTATCGAAAAGCCCTGTCGGGCTTGCTCAGGTCAGGGCAGACACAAGTCCACACGAAAGATTGAGATAAACATTCCCGCAGGCGTCAACAATGAGCAGCTTCTAAACGTAAGTTCACAGGGTAACGCAGGCACAAACGGCGGCCCCGCAGGTGATTTGCGAGTATATATCACCGTTAAGCCCCACCCCATTTTCGAGCGCAGAGGGGACGATATTTGGTGCGAGTTACCCTTGACCTACACTCAGGCGGCTTTAGGCGCAGAGGTTGTAGTACCCACCGTTGACGGCAAGGTAAGCTACAGCGTTCACGACGGCACCCAGCCCGGCGACGTATTTAAGCTCAAGGGCAAGGGTGTGCCCCACTTAAACGGCAGAGGCAGAGGCGACCAATATGTAAGGGTTACCATTGACGTACCCCGAAACCTCTCCTCAAAGCAAAAAGAGATTCTCAAGGAGTTTGAAAAAGCCTCCTCCGAGAAAAACTATTCAAAGAGAAAGAGTTTTTCCGATTTAATTAAAAAAATATTCGGTTAAACCTCTCATCCTCAATCCACGAGGGCGATTTCTACATCCTGCAAGGAGATAAATTATGGATTGGACCGAAATTATTATTTCAGTAGACCGAAAGCACAGCGAAACCGCCGAGGCTATTGCTCACATGGTTGTACCCTACGGCATTTATATTGAGGACTACCAAAACCTTGAAAGCGAGGTTTTGGAGATTGCTCACATCGACCTTATCGATGAGGAGCTTCTCAAAAAGGACAAGTCAAGGGTACTTATTCACATATACATAAGCCCCGAAAAGAACCCTGCGGAGAGTATTTCTTTCCTCAGAGAGCGACTCAGCGCCGAGGGTATCGAGAGCGAAATTGAGACCCTCTGCTGCAACGAGGAGGACTGGAGAAACAACTGGAGACAGTATTTCTTCCCCATTCCCGTGGGCGAAAAGCTCCTTATTCGTCCCACCTGGCGCGACGAATACGACCCGGGAGAGAGAAAGGTTATCAATATCGACCCCGGTCTTGCTTTCGGCACAGGTAACCACGAAACCACCCGGCTGTGTCTTTCCGAGCTTGAGAAACACATCACAAAAGAGACGAAAATTCTTGACGTGGGCTGTGGAAGTGGTATACTTTCAATAGCGGCGGTACTTTTGGGTGCCGAAAGCGCTTTCGGCGTGGATATTGACCCCACCGCAGTACGCACCGCCTATGAAAACGCAGAGCTCAACGACGTAACGGACAAATGCGAATTTGCAGCGGGAAACCTTACCGACAAGGTTGAGGGTACTTACAATATCGTTGTTGCAAATATCGTTGCCGACGCCATAATCATGCTTTCAAAGGACGTTAAGAACTTCATGAACGAGGACTCCGTCTATATCATGAGCGGCATTATCGAAAGCCGCCTACCCGACGTTTTGAACGCTTTAGAAGGCAGCTTTACGGTTGAGAAAACCCTTATCGACGGCGGTTGGGTTTGCTTGGTTGCAAAAGCTCTCTGATTTTCATAAGACTGTCACATTGGGCGATTATACTGAATAAAATTTTTTCGAAAGGCTGATTCATTATGAAAAAAACAGGCAAAAAGGACACCCTAAACTTAATCTTCTCCGCATTTCTTATTTTAGGCTACATTATCTGCTCCTACTTTTTCCTTTCCATGGGAGCTACCACAGAGTTTGCAATCTACATCCAGCTTGCAGTATTCACAGTTTTCGGCTTGGTGCTTTTCTATGCAACAAGAGTCGGCGAAGGCAAGCCTGTTAAGAGATTCAGCCTTTGGACTCTTATAATTGTTGTAGTTCCCGCTATCTACGCTATCGTTGCAACCCTCGTACCTCAGGTTCCCCTTCACAATCAAATCGCAAACTTAGGCGCTGAGACCGCACTTGCTTACAGCCCCCTCTTTATCTTAGCTTGCGTTGCTTTAGGCTACGGTCTGCCCTACACCTTCTTCAGCGGCTTTGAGATGGAAGCAGAGGAAACCGCAGACGAGGAAGCCTGCACCTGCGAGTGCTGTGAGGAAAAGGCAGAGGAATCCTGCACCTGCGGATGCTGTGAGGAAACAGCCGAGGAAAAAGCCGAAGAAGCTGCTGAGGATACCGCAGAAGTAAAAGAAGAAGCAACCGAGGAATAACTTAAAGAATCCTCGTAACACTATTTGTAAAAACTGAAAAGAGGTAATTTCAATGGGTTGCACTCACGACTGCTCAAGCTGCAGTTCAAATTGCAAGTCTAAAGATGACAACGGCATTCAAAAAGAGGCCTTAAACGAGCTTAGCAAGGTTAAAAAGGTTATCGGCGTAGTTTCGGGCAAGGGCGGCGTAGGCAAGAGCTTAGTTACCACCGCTATGGCAGTAACCATGAACCGCCGAGGCTACAAGACCGCTATTATGGACGCTGATATTACAGGTCCCTCAATTCCCAAAGCACTTGGCATCAAGGAAAAATGCCAGGGCACCGATTTAGGTCTTCTCCCCGTTACAACAAAGACCGGCATCGACGTAGTATCTATCAATCTGCTCCTTGAAAACGAGACGGACCCCGTAGTATGGAGAGGTCCTGTTATCGCAGGAACGGTTAAGCAGTTCTGGACGGAGTTCATCTGGAAGGACGAGGACTATATGTTCATCGATATGCCTCCCGGAACAGGCGACGTTCCCCTTACCGTTTTCCAGAGTATTCCCCTTGACGGCATTATCGTTGTCGCTTCCGTTCAGGAATTAGTTTCAATGATTGTTGAAAAGGCGGCTAAAATGGCAGAGCTTATGAACGTTCCCATTATCGGAATCGTTGAGAATATGAGCTACTTCAAGTGCCCCGACTGCGGCAAGGAGCACAAAATCTTCGGCGAAAGCCACACCGATGAGGTTGCCGCAAAATATGGCACAAAGGTTATCGCAAGACTTCCTATCGACTCCTCGCTTGCTAAATGCACCGACACAGGCACAATGGAGCTTTTTGTGGGCGACTACTTTGAGGAAGCCGCAAACGAAGTTGAGAAAATCTGAATATAAGAGCTTAAGCACCGAGAAATCGGTGCTTATTTTTTTATAGTCTGCGCATAATATTACCATGAAAAACTCAAAAACATTTATTCTCTATATATGCAGACTTTTGCTCGTTTTATTTATAGCAAAGCCCCTGTTAAGCCTACTGCCCGAAAGCCTTTCGCCCGCTTTGATTCTTTTACTTTGGATGACTTTATTTATGCTGTCGGCGGTATATGCTTTTCTCCTTGTGAGAAGCTATGAAATCAAATTTTACGAGGGCGAGCTTTCCTTTTCAAAGGGCGTGGTTTTCAGAAAAAAACTCCGCATAAAATACGAAAGCCTTACGGCAATTTCAAGGTTTTCCTCTCCCTTGGAGCGACATTTTTCTCTTATGAGCCTTTTGCTTCATACCGGGGGAAAATCCTTTTGGCTCTTTCCCGTAAGCGAAGCCGTTCTCAAAAAAATAGCAGAGAAAGGGGAGCTTCCTCTATGAACGCAAAAGCCTCAAGCCTGCATATACTAAAGCTCTTTTACCGCTTCGGCTTTCTCATCATCGCACTTCCTATTGAGGCGATTTTAAGAGAGAGATTAGGGGTAAAAATCTTTATTCCGCTGTATATATCTAATATAGTTCTCTGTGTTCTTCTGGTTATCTTTGCGGTTAAAAGCCGCCGAAGCACACGAATTTCAAAAACCGATAGCGCACTTCGTCTGAGCCGGGGTGTTTTTCTCAAGGACAAGGCTTCCTTATTGCAAAGCAGGATAAGCCTCACCCTTGTCCTGAGAAAACCTCATTACTCGCTTTTCAAATCACGAAAGGTTCTTTTCTTTAGGGGCACGCTCAAAAAGAGTATATATTTAACCGTCTCTGACACAGAGAGGATCCTGAAAAAAAGGGATTCTTTTACTCACAAAAGCAAGCTCTTCGGGGTATTCATTACCTCCCTCGGACTCTCAAGCCTTATTCCCGAAGCTCTTG
>JAQXHW010000154.1 GCA_029007475.1 Oscillospiraceae bacterium
GTGTTTGTTGCAACGGATTATGTATGCGTACCCTTTACTGAGGAAACTAACTCGGACGCTTATGTAATTCCGACGGCGCTTCATACCGAGGATTTTATCCGCAGGGGTATTGATAAGGAAAAGCTCTATCCCTTGGGCATACCCGTGAGAAGCGCCTTCTTAGAAGCACCGGATAAAGACAAAGCAAGGGAAAACTTAGGCTTAGATCATGAGAAAAGATATATTCTTCTCTGTGGGGGAAGCATGGGTGCAGGAAACCTTGATACCATGATTAAGAAACTTGTAGCCGATAAAAGCGAGGATATCGAGCTTATTGTTATCTGTGGAAGCAACGAGAAACTCTTTAGG
This sequence comes from Oscillospiraceae bacterium, assembly GCA_029007475.1. GTDB lineage: Bacteria > Bacillota > Clostridia > Oscillospirales > Acutalibacteraceae > Ruminococcoides. The sequence goes on from JAQXHW010000154.1 coordinate 349, forward strand.
AAACTTGAGAAAAAGTACGGCGACAGAATTATTTTAATGGGCAGAACCGACAGAATAGCCGAGTATATAAAGGCGTCTGACCTCTATCTCACAAAGCCGGGAGGACTTTCAACTACCGAAGCGGCAGTTATGAACGTTCCGTTTATGCACTTACCCCCGATTCCCGGTTGTGAAACAATTAATGCGGAATTTTTTGAAACTCACTCAATGAGCAAAAAGGTTAAAAGCAGTAACATCGGTGATATTCTTACTCTGCTTGATGATACCGAGGCTCAGAATCTTATGATGAAAAATCAGCGCGAGATTATGCCGAAGAATGCTGCCGATGAGATTTGCAGCTTCCTTTTAGAGCTTACCGGTAAAGGAGAAAATGTATGAATAATTTTGTGTATTCTGCTCCAACCGCCGTTTATTTCGGCAAAGGGGAGGAGGAGAGAGTCGGAAAGCTGATAAAAGACTTAGGTGTAAAAATGGTACTTATCCATTACGGCACCAATTCCGCTAAGCAAAGCGGATTAATTGATAAGGTTAAATCACTCCTCGATGCCGAAAATTTGAAATATACTGAGCTTTCGGGAGTTGTACCTAACCCTGAGCTTTCTTTAGTCAGAAAGGGAATTGAACTTTGCACAGCTGAAAAAGTTGATTTCATATTAGCTGTAGGCGGAGGATCCGTAATTGACTCGGCAAAGGCAATAGCAAACGGTGTTGCTAATCCCGAATTTGACGTTTGGGACTTCAATCTCAAGAAAGCGGCACCTGTGAAAACTCTCAAAAAGGGAGCTATACTTACGCTATCCGCCGCAGGCTCAGAGATGTCCTCCTCTTGCGTAATTACCAATGAGAAAACAGGAATGAAGCGAGGCTATAACAGCCCCTGTAACCGTCTTGATTTTGCTATTGAAAATCCTGAACTAACATATACGGTAAGCGCATATCAAACTGCCTGCGGCGCAGTTGATATTGCCATGCATACGATTGAGCGATATTTCTGTAAGGGAGAGGATACTTACCTTACCGACTCAATTGCCGAAGCCGTGATTCGAAGCGTTATGAAGGCCGGTAAGGATGCTATTGATAATCCCACAGATTACTCGGCAAGGGCAAATATGATGTGGGCGTCATCCTTAGCTCATAATGACCTTACCCACTGCGGCAGAGGCTTCTCTTTAACGGTTCATCAGCTTGAGCACGAGCTTTCGGGAATGTACCCCGAAATAGCTCACGGAGCAGGTCTCGCCGCACTTTGGTGCAGCTGGGCAAGGTATGTATATAAAGACTGTATGGATAGATTTTTACAGTTTGCCGAGAATATCTTTTCGCTTAAAGTGAATAATGAAAATCCCGAGAAGACCGTACTTGATGCAATTAATCTGCAAGAGAATTATTATAAATCTATCGGCATGCCTACAAGTCTTAGAGAGCTTAATATCAAAGAAAATGATTTAGAGGAGCTTGCTATGAGGTGCAGCTTCGGTAAAACCCGAATACTGGATGGCTATAAAAAGCTCGGTTATGACGATATTCTCACCATATATAAAATGGCATATTAAGATGAAAGGGAGGCGTAAAATACCTCCCTTTGTTAAATCTCTGTATAGATTTTGAGTTGCGGTTGAAACTAAACTTCCAATGTGCTACAATATAGCCGTTTGAAACTGAGGGGATAGATACTGTGAAATTACTTTTTGAGTTATTTTTTGTTTTCGCAAAAATAGGAGTTATGACCTTCGGCGGCGGGTATGCGATGCTGCCAATACTTCAACGTGAGATTGTCGAAAAGAAGAAGTGGACAACCGACGAGGAATTAATGGATTATTTTGCCGTAGGTCAGTGCACACCGGGCGTTATCGCAGTAAATACCGCTACCTTTATCGGCCAGAAGATGAAGGGGATTTTGGGAGGAATTGTCGCAACTTTAGGCGTTGTATTTCCCTCTCTCTTAATTATTTCAATTCTTGCGGGAGTTATCGAAGCTTTTTCGCACATTCAGTGGGTACAGCATGCTTTCGGCGGAATTCGTATATGCGTCTGTGTGCTTATAGCAAACGCCGTAGTAAAGCTCTTCAAAAAGGCTGTTATAGACCCTGTGACCATGATAATTTTTATTATTGTTGCACTCTGCGGCACACTTTTTCCTGTAAGCCCCATTGTCTATGTTGTGTGTGCGGCTGCCCTGGGAATTGTCATAAAGCTCATTGAAGGGAGGAAAAAATAATGCTCTACCTTCAGCTATTTTGGGAATTTTTCAAGACAGGACTATTCGCTATCGGCGGAGGTATGGCTACAATTCCCTTCCTCTATGATATGTCAGATAAAACAGGCTGGTTTACTCATTCAGACCTATCAAATATGATTGCGGTGGGTGAGTCTACTCCGGGACCTATCGGCATCAATATGGCTACCTATGTAGGATATATTACGGGAATGAACGAATTTGGTATCCCGGGAGCCTTATTAGGCGCCTTAGTTGCTACCATAGGCCTTATTACTCCCTCATTAATTATAATTTTGATTATAG
>JAQXHW010000155.1 GCA_029007475.1 Oscillospiraceae bacterium
GCTGACGTATCTCCGAGTACATTTGAAAAGGTGAATTGCTTGAATTATACGGAGCATTTTTTTCTCAAAATCCTCAGAGCCTTTGTAAACGGCAAAATGGAGGAGTACGACTTAACTAAGGTTAATGAAAGCGAGCTTTATCTTCTTGCTAAACGGCACAGTCTGCAAGGGGTGGTCTACTATGTTTCGAAAACATTTGGGATTTTCGGCATGGATTCAAGGCTCTTTGAAAAGCTCAGGGAGAGCTTTGAAAAAACAATCAACCTTATGGCTTTTAGGCGCACAAGAGCAGAGGTGCTCAGCAACGAATTTACAGAGCTCGGAATTTCTCATATCGAGTTCAAAGGCTCTGCGGTTGCAGACTTTTATCCGGTGCCGGAGCTTAGACCCTACTCTGACGTAGACATGATTATCGAGGCGAAAGACAGGGATAAGCTGCGCGAGCTTCTGGTTTTAAGGGGCTTTGAATACTATACCTCCGACATGGGTGCGGTTAGCTGTTTTAAGCAGGGAGAGGAGTTTTATGAGCTTCATACAACCCTTAACTTGCCAAAAAGCGAAGCCTTCCTCTGTGATAATTTTCGGGAGAAGGCTTTGCCTTGCTGCGGAAAAAAGCTGAGATTTGAGGATAACTTTCATCTGGCATACTTGATTTCCCATATGGAAAAGCACATGAAAAACGGCGGCGCGGGAGTTAAGATGTATCTTGATGTGATGTTCTACATAAAGAACTGCAAGGAGATTGACCTTGCCGCCGTAAACGAGATTTTGAGAAAGGCGCAGCTTGAAAAGTTTTTCTCTTCGGTGCTTTCCCTCTTAAACCGTTGGTTTTACCTTCCTATCCCTGATTTTGCAGAGCCTCTGGATACGGCTGTCTGCGAAGAATTAGAGGAGCTTACCCTTGGCGGCGGAGTATACGGAGACCATTCTCAAAAGGGAAATTTGGAAAGCTCAATGGCACGGGAGCTAAAAAGCGGAAAAAAGACGGCTAAGCTCAGATTTATTATGAACAGGGTCTTTCCTAAAAAAACCGAGCTTTGGAGAATGTATCCCAAATATGAGGATAAGCCCCTGCTTTTGCCCCTTGCCTGGTTTACACATCTGTTTAGTTTTTTCAAAAAGGGAAAATACCGCAAGGTGAGGACGGTTGTTTCCGTTGACGTGAAATCAGCCGAAAAACGCAACGAGTTTTTGGAATCTATCGGCTGTAAATGAATAAGAAAAAGGCTTCGCAGTTTCTTTATCTGCGGAGCCTTTGTTTATTATGCTGTTGTCAGCGTGTTTTCTCTATATTTCCTCGGTGATAATCTCTCGGCTTAATGCGGAATTTCGGTATCGCAGGTCCTCGGTAACCTCCTTGATTACCTCAATAAAAGAGGGGATAGGAGGCTTAATATCCTCGCTTTCAACCTCGATTTCAAGAAAAGCACGGTCATTCCAAAAGGGGAAAATATCTACCTCGTAGGTAAAGCCCGAGAGCGTAAAGCTATGGCGAACTTTCTCTATGGGTCTTCGGTTTTCGTGTTTCAAAAGGGCGAGGGCGTCAAAATCCTCCTTAGAGATTTCCTCCTCAATTTCAATTCGGGTGAGAGAGTTTATGTCCTGTTTTACGGTTTTTATATAGCGAATGCCTTCAAAGTCCTCGATTTTTCTTATTCGGCAGTTTGAGCCGTCGGGAAGCCTTGTGTAAATTTGCAGCAGCTTTTGCTCTCTGTATCCGGGCAGAGTCTTAAAGCTCTCCGTGCGGGGGTACCTTATTAAAAATTTGTGTTCGATTTCAAGATTGTTTTTATTCATTTTATGCCTCTGAGAAGGGTATTTTTCACTATGGTAACATAAATTACAGAGAAAATACAATACCTATTCGGCTGTTGACTTATTAAGTCAAATGTATTATAATTTTGATGAATAATTATGTCAATAATTATCCCGTTAGTCATCTTATTTGGAGGTCTTGGCTGCATAATGAAAAACTTCAATATCAGAAAAGTCTCTATTATAATAATAGACGCGCTTATTCTTGTCTCTTTAGGATTTATCACCAATCTGGGACTTATGTGGGCGGATATTCTTATGAACATCGCTCCCGACGGTCAGGGACTCTGTATGTCTTGGTCAACCCTCACCTTAGTGTTGGGCATTGAGGTTATACTCTGCTTCTTTTCTCTTTTCGTGGCAGGGGCATACTCCTTTGTTTGGCGGCTTTTGGGCAAGCAGGAATACTTATCCTGCGGCATAGGTGTCGCCATAGGCATGAGCCTTTCCGTAGCGCTTCTTGTGTTCTTTGGCAGATTCCATGCAGGGGTGCCCTTTGTTTTTCTTCTGATACACTTTGTTTTGACTCTCATAGGCGTAATAGTATTCCGCGTGGCAGTTAAAAGCGTAGTTATGAAGTTTACCGAGGTAGGCCGTGAGGAAAATGCCAGGCGCACCCTTATCGTAGGAGCAGGCCGTGCCGCCATGATGATTCTTTCCGATATAGAAAACGCAAAAAACGACCCTAATAATCCGTCAAGAAACATTCTGCCGGTGTGCCTTGTTGACGATGACAGAGCAAAGCTCGGTCAAAAGATTAACGGTGTTCATGTTCTGGGCAATACACAGGATATCCCTGCTCTTTGTAAGGAGAAGGATATTTCTCTCATTGTTTTCGCAATTCCCTCCAGTACCGATGAGGAGCGAAAGCGTATTCTCTCCCTGTGCTCCCAGACTCAGTGCCAAATTAAGATGGTACCCTATCTTTCTCAGCTTCTCTTTGACGAAAACCGTCCTCAGCTCCTCAATCAGGTTAAGGATATTCGTATTGAGGACCTTTTGGGACGTGAGTCCATCAGCTTCGACAGAGAGGTTATCAGGGAGTTTATAAAGGACAAGGTTCTTATGGTTACCGGAGGCGGCGGTTCAATCGGCTCTGAGCTTGTGCGTCAGGTAGCGGAATACAAGCCCCGGCAGATAATTATTGTAGATATTTACGAGAATAACGCATACGATATCCAGCAGGAGCTTCTTTTGGAGCATGATTCGGATTTAGACGTTGTTACTCTCATTGCGTCTGTCCGAGATATGGATAAGATGGATGTGATTTTTGATAAATACCGGCCTCAGGTTGTTTTCCATGCGGCTGCACATAAGCATGTTCCCCTTATGGAAACTTCTCCCGAGGAAGCGGTTAAGAACAATATTTTCGGTACCTTTAACGTGGCTACCTTAGCTGAGAAATACGGGGTAGAGAAGTTTATCATGATTTCTACCGACAAGGCGGTTAACCCTACCAACGTAATGGGTGCTACCAAGCGTTGCTGCGAAATGATTGTTCAGTATAAATCTCAGCACAAAAACGGAAAAACCGAATTCGTTACCACTCGCTTCGGCAACGTCTTAGGCTCTAACGGCTCGGTTATCCCTCTGTTTCGCAGACAGATTGAAAGCGGCAAGCCCGTAACCGTTACCCACCCCGACATTATCCGTTACTTTATGACAATTCCCGAGGCTGTTTCCTTGGTGCTTCAGGCAGGAGCCATGGCTCATGGCGGTGAGATTTTCGTCCTTGATATGGGCGAGCCTGTTAAGATTACAACCTTGGCGGAAAACCTAATACGTATGTACGGAAAAATCCCCTACAAGGATGTCGAGATCAAATTTACGGGACTTCGTCCCGGCGAAAAGCTCTTTGAGGAGCTTCTCATGGACGAGGAAGGACTTAAGTCCACCGCAAATAAAAAGATATTTATCGGCAATCAGATTACCATTGATGAGGAGGAGCTTCTGAAAAAGCTTGAGCTTTTACAGGAGGCTGCCGAAAGGAACGATTCCGAAGAGACTATAAGGCTGCTCTGTGATATTGTTCCCACCTTTACGCATAAAGTAAACTGACCTTAGATTATTCCGAAAAGGAGAAATTCAAATGTGTGGCATTGTAGGATATATCGGCAATAAGGATTGCAGCGAGGTTCTGGTATCAGCTCTGAGAAAGCTTGAGTACAGAGGCTACGACTCCGCAGGTATAGCTGTTTTTGAAGACGGAAAAATAAGTATAAAAAAGGCTCAGGGCAGACTTGACGACCTCGAAACTAAAATGCAGTATGAGGGCAGACCCTCAGGTCATGTAGGTATAGGTCATACACGCTGGGCAACCCACGGCGTACCCTCCGAGATTAACTCTCACCCCCACAGGGGCGGAGAAAAGGTAACTATCGTACATAACGGAA
>JAQXHW010000156.1 GCA_029007475.1 Oscillospiraceae bacterium
ACAGACTCATTGAGGCTACCGATGAGGATAATGATACAAAAGCCGTTGAAACATACGATGAAACCTTTGAACGTGTAAACGGCGTCAAGAAGCGTACATGGACTGTGATTTGGGTAATCCTTTTCATTGTTCTTGCCTGTATCGCAGTTTGGGGCGTTGACGCAGTAGCATATCTTATTAAAAGCGGTTGCGTGGGAAATACAGCGCCTACCGAAGCGGTTAAGAGTTTTATAAGTTTATTCTAAAATCTATTCTAATAGGTGATATCTATGGATAGAACTCCAAAGGTTGCCGCAGTTATCGTTGCGGCAGGTAACTCAACTCGCATGGCAAGCGGTATAAGCAAACAGCTCATACCCCTATGCGGCGTACCTGTAATCGCCCATACCCTCATGGCTTTCGAGAAGGCTCATTCCATATACGAGATAGTAGTGGTTGCGAGAGAAAGCGATATGAGGAGTATCGAGGAGATATCAAGGGATTACAACATTTCAAAGCTCAAGGGGATTGTCACCGGCGGAAGCCTTAGGAGCGACAGCGTGAAAAACGGTGTTATCGCAACCTCTCAGGATATTGACTATGTTGCTATTCACGACGGCGCAAGACCTCTCATACTTCCCGAAGCTATCGACAGAGCAAGCAGCAGCGCCTTGGTGCATAAGGCAGTTGCTCTTATGGTGCCGGTTACCGATACAATAAAGGTAGTTGACAGCAAGGGAGTCATTGTAGGTACCCCTGAGAGAAAAACTCTCAGAGCGGCACAGACGCCCCAGATTTTCGAAAAAACTCTATACATGGAAGCCCTTGAGAAAACAAAGTCAGCAGGAATTGAATTTACTGACGACTGCGCCTTGGTTGAATATATAGGCGCTGAAGTTTTCTCTGTTGACGGAGACTATACGAATATCAAGCTGACAACTCCCTCTGATGTGGGAATTGCCGAGAATATACTGAAAAGCAGGGGAGAGTATAAATGATTAGAATAGGCCATGGCTATGATGTTCACCGTTTGGTAGAGGGCAGAAAGCTAATCCTCGGCGGTGTTGATATTCCCTATGAAAAAGGGCTGTTAGGTCATTCCGACGCCGATGTGCTTCTCCATGCTATTGCTGACGCTCTTTTAGGTGCGGCGGCCTTAGGCGATATAGGAAAGCATTTCCCCGATACCGATGAGAAATACAAGGGCGCGGACAGCTTAGTGCTTTTAGGTGAAGTTGCAAAACTCCTGGGCGAGAAGGGCTACAAGGTAGGGAATATAGATGCAACCGTAATCGCACAAAAGCCCAAGCTCATGACCTACATATCAAAAATGCGTGAAAATATAGCGGAGACTTTGGGTGTGGATATTGATTTTGTGAATGTTAAAGCCACAACGGAAGAAAAGCTGGGCTTTACCGGAAGCGGCGAGGGCATTTCCGCCCACGCAGTTTGTGTGATAGAAAAATAAATAGACTTCGATGATATTCGAGGTGATAAATGATAAGCAATTACTTTGGTAACATATAGATGAATAAATGATTTTTTCGTTTCAAATAATACAGAGCATAGTTACAGCACCTTTTTCATATTTATTTACAGATATGAAAGAGGTGCTTTTTATGTGTCCGAAATTATTTGGGAAAAACTTTTGGCGAAAAAATCTGTGTCTTTGTCTTGTAACGATTTTTGCTTTTTGCGGTGCGCTTTTGACTCCGCTTAAGGCTTATGCTCTCTCTGAGGAGGAGATATCTGCGCCCTCGGCGGTGTTAATGGAGCCTACTACAAAGAAATTTCTCTTCGAGAAAAATTCTCACGAAGTACGTCCCTGCGCTTCTATTACTAAGGTTATGACGCTTATCCTCGTTTTCGAGGCTATTGAGGCGGGAAAATTCGGCTACGATGATATTGTAACCGCCTCTGCTCATGCGGCTTCCATGGGCGGCTCGGATATTTGGCTCGAGGAAGGGGAGAGTATGACTGTCCACGAAATGATTAAGGCGATTGTGGTGGCTTCTGCCAATGACGCGGCGGTGGCTCTTGCCGAGCTTGTCAGCGGTACTGAGGATGAATTTGTGAAGAAAATGAACGAGAAAGCAAAAGCTCTCGGTATGCTTGACACCACCTTCAAAAACTGCAACGGACTTGACGAGGAGGGTCACCTTACCTCCGCCTATGATGTTGCACTAATGTCAGCCGAGCTTACAAAACACGAAAAAATCTTTGAGTACAGCTCAATTTGGATTGACTATCTCCGCGACGGGGCTACTCAGATTGTAAATACCAACAAGCTGCTGAAGTCATACAACGGTATTACGGGACTTAAGACAGGCACAACATCATCGGCGGGAAGCTGTATGTCTGCAACTGCAACAAGAGAGAACCTTTCCTTAGTGGCTGTCGTATTGGGATGCGATACGGGTACGGCGCGTTTTAAGGATTCCGCAACCCTCCTTGACTACGGTTTTGCAAACTATAAAATTGAAACTTTAACCGTGCCGGAGGAATATCTTTTGCCTTTACCTGTTAAGGGCGGTATGTCCTCGGAGGTTACTCTAAGCTGCACACCCTCGCTTAATGCCCTGCTTCCTAAGGGCAATACCGAGGAGATTGAGGCAAAGCTATCTCTGCCTGAGGAGTTAGAGGCTCCTGTTGAGTCGGGTACAAAAATAGGAACACTTACATATTACCATGAGGGTGCAACCGTGGACGAGGTAGAGATAATAACTTCCTCCGAGAGTAAGAAAATGTCTTTTGGAGAAATATACAAAGTCCTTTGGAACAACGTTTTTTCTTTATAAGAATAATATGTGAAAAAATTGTGACTGTTTATGAAAATTATTCAAAAGTGCCTTGCACTCCGATAGAACTTATTGTATAATACCATTAATAGAATCTATGTTTTAAGTTTGGAGGAGATTAAAATGCCTACACGTCTTTCTGATAAGCACGTTTCTGCTTTTATCGGTGAGGATGAGCTTAAGGCTCTGGCACCTCAGGTTAAGGCTGCTCACGAGGCACTTCACACCGGCACCGGTCTTGGTAATGATTTCATCGGATGGCTTACGCTTCCCACCGATTACGACAAAGAGGAGTTTGCCCGTATTAAGGCTGCTGCCGAGAGAATCAAGGGCAACACCGATGTGTTTATCGTTATCGGTATCGGCGGTTCATATTTAGGAGCCCGCGCCGCTATCGAGTTTTTAACTTCACAGAATTACAACGCTCTTGCCAAGGATACACCTCAGATTTACTATGCAGGTAACAGCATCAGCTCATCAGCTCTTGCTGAACTCATTGATCTCTGTGAGGGCAAGGACGTTTCCATTAATATGATTTCAAAGTCAGGTACAACCACAGAGCCGGCTATCGCCTTCAGAGTTCTCCGTGAGCTTCTTGAGAAGAAGTACGGAAAGGAAGAGGCAAAGAGCCGTATCTACTGCACCACCGACAAGGCAAGAGGAACCTTAAAGCAGCTTGCCGACCGCGAGGGCTACGAAACATTCGTAGTTCCCGATGACGTAGGCGGCAGATACTCTGTACTTACTGCCGTAGGTTTACTTCCCATTGCAGTTGCAGGAGCTGATATTGACGCACTGATGAAGGGCGCTCAGACCGCTCAGGCTGACTTTGATAACGACGATGTATTCACCAACGATTGCTACAAGTACGCCGCACTTCGCAACGCACTCTACCGCAAGGGCAAGACCACCGAGGTCCTCGTAGCTTACGAGCCTGCATTTACCATGATGAACGAG
>JAQXHW010000157.1 GCA_029007475.1 Oscillospiraceae bacterium
TTCATTAATCTCAAATCCTTCTAAAACAAGGTATTTTATTACATCATCAAAAAGTTTCTCTTCATTCTCATAATCGTCAACATAAAACCACTTTATATTCTCGTTTCGCCTAAACCATGTAAGCTGACGTTTTGCGTAGCGGCGAGTTGACTGCTTAAGAGTTTCTATACAGTCATCAAGAGATTTTACCCCGTCAAAGTAGGGTTTAAGCTCCTTATATCCGATTGCCTGACTTGAGGTAACGCTTAGATCTGCAATAAAATATTTCTCAGCTTCAAAAAGCAACCCCATATCCATCATTAAATCAACTCTGCGGTTAATTCTATCGTAGAGCTTCTCCCTGTCTCTGAAATTAAGACCGATAATTACCTCGTTAAACTCAGAGGGGGATTCCCTTGAAATTCGATTTTGCTCAGTAAAGGTAATTCCCGTTGTATGGAAAACCTCGAGGGCTCGGATAATCCTCTTAGGATTTCTTTGAGGGGCAAGTTTTTCGAAAGCGTCAGGGTCAATCGCTTTAAGCTCAGCAAGGAGCTTGTCAATTCCTTCCTCCTCAAGTCTTTTAAGGAGAGAAGCCCGATATTCGAAATCGGTATCGCCCTCAGAAAAGCTTATTCCGTTTATAAGGCTGTCAACGTAAAGTCCGGTACCGCCTGCAACAATTGGGAGCTTTCCCCTACACGCGATGTCCTGAGACACTATTTTCGCATCATCTACAAAATGCGCAACGCTGTAATTTTCAGAGGGCTCAAGAAAATCCATTAAATGATGAGGTATTCCCTCTCTTTCCTCTATTGAGGGCTTTGCAGTTGCTATATCCATGCCCTTATAAATCTGCATGGAATCCGCGGATATTATCTCGCCGTGTAAGGCCTTTGCAAGTTTTACTGACAAAGCCGTTTTACCCGAAGCGGTAGGGCCGACAAGGACAAGTATTTTAATTTTTTCTCTCAAAATATCACGCCCTGCCAAAGAGTTTTTCTACCTCGGATTTTTTTAGCACCACGCACACGGGTCTGCCGTGGGGACAGTAGCGCAGATTATCGTCCGATAAGAGCTTTTTTACTAAGTCACGAAGCTCTGCCTCGCTGCTTTTGTTTCCCGCCTTAACAGCGGCACGACAAGCAATGTTGTGGAAAATCCAGTCCATTTTTTCCGTGCTTATATCTCTTTTATTGAGTGATATTGATGAAACCATCTCGGTTACGGTATCTGCAATATCCTCACCTGTTATATACTGGGGCGCACCCCTTACAATTAAGGTTGACGAGCCGAAATCTTCGACCTCAAAGCCAAACTGTGAAAACATATCAAGGTTTTCGATAGCGGAGGAATACTCAGTTTTGGTTAGCACAACAGACTCGGGAACAAGCAGGAGCTGAGTGTTTTCCTGCGGATTAACCCTTAGGCTGTTATAGATAATTCTCTCGTGCAGAGCATGCTTATCAATAAGCATAAGCTCGCCCTTATATTCAATGATTATGTAAGTGCTGAAAGCTTCGCCTATGTATTTATACTCGATATCCTCAGGTATGAGGATTTGAGGCTCGTTTACTGTTTCACTCGCAAATAAATCCGTGTCGGTAGCAGTATCATCCATTGACTGAGCTTTCATTACCTCAAAAGTAGGCATAGACTTTCCTTCGGGTACTGAAATCTCAGGCTCTATCTTGGAGTTACTTATAACCTCAAGACTTTCAAGATAGTTGTCAATTCTGTTTCTGTCGCCAACCGAAAAATTTCGGTTAAATATGGGTACTGCCTGTTTTTTACTTATAACCTCAAAAGGCTTTTTATCCTCATTCTTTTCAGATTTTTCCTCCGTAACCGGGGAGAGATTCAGTTCATCAATTGGATTGACTTTTTTATTTGGTATTGGCTTTGATGTCTCCGGCTCTTTCTTTACATCATGAGAAAGCAGGTCAAACTGCGCAAAGGGATTTTCCCTTTTAGAAGTTGAAAAACTTACGTTCTTCCGTGTGTCGCCTTTATAGAGAGCACCCTTTACTGCGTGGTAAACTGCGTCAAAAAGCGGTCTTTCGTTTTGAAATCTAACTTCAATCTTTGCAGGATGAACATTTACATCTACTAATGAATGAGGTAAAGAAATATTCAAAACACAGCAGAGGAATTTTCCCGCCATTACAGAGCCTTTCGCTGCTTCGTCAATGGCCGCCCCCGCTGTACGGCTTCTGACATAGCGATTATTTACAAAGAAGGTCTGCATACTGCGGCTTGCCTTTGAATACTCAGGCTTTGAGATAAAGCCCTCTACCTTTATGCCGTTTAGTTCATAATCGACCGGAATTAAAGAAGCCGCAAACTCTCTGCCGAATACAGAATATATAGCCGAGAGCAGCTTTCCGTCACCGGAAGTTTTGAGAGCTTGCTTAGAGTCGCGGATAAATGTAAAAGCTACCTCGGGATGAGATAAAGAAAGCCTGTCAACAACCTGAGCCACGGCATTACCCTCTGAAACATCCTTTTTCAGAAACTTTTGACGGGCAGGAATATTATAGAACAGGTCACGGATGATAATATTTGAGCCTACGTTACAGCCTGCGTCCTCAAGTCTTTTCTCAACTCCGCCGTTGATAACGTAGTATGTTCCCTCTTCTTCATCGGCACTTCTTGTAATTAGCTCTACTTTTGAAACAGCAGAGATTGAAGCCAAAGCCTCACCTCTAAATCCCAAAGTCATAATGGAATCAAGGTCGTGCTCGGTGGCAACCTTGCTTGTAGCGTGGCGTAAAAAGGCTTTCTGCACATCTTCGCGCATAAAACCTATACCGTCGTCGGTGACACGCATTAAAGTAGTTCCGCCGTTTTTAATCTCAACAGTTATGTTTTTTGCTCCTGCGTCAATGGAATTTTCAAGGAGTTCCTTAATAACCGAGGAGGGTCTTTCTACAACCTCGCCTGCCGCAATCAGCTCTGCGGTATGCTTATCAAGAACGTTAATTCTACCCATACATATCACCTCCGTATATCAAAATTAATCTAACATCTTTTTCATTTCGTAAAGCAAATTTATTGCTTCAATAGGGGTTAAGGTTTCGACGTCGGTGCTCCTGAGCTTTTTAATAATCTCCGAGTCACCCGAGGGAATAAGAGAAAGCTCTAAGGGTTCTTTATCAAAGGAATTTTCGCTGACGCTTCTGAGCTTTTCCCTCTCCATATCGGGAGCATTAGCGATAAGCTCTGAGAGAATCTGCTTTGCTCTCTTAATTATAACCTCAGGCACTCCTGCGAGCTTTGCAACCTCTACGCCGTAGCTGTCATCGGCGCCTCCCGGAACGATTCTTCTGAGGAAAGTAATATCGTCGCCTTTTTTCTTAACTGCGATATTGTAGTTCTTAACACCCTCTATGAGCTCTTCTAAAACAGTAAGCTCGTGATAGTGGGTAGCAAACAGTGATTTTGCACCTAAGTGCTTTTTATCCGCAACAAATTCAAGTACGGCTCGGGCAATACTCATTCCGTCGTAGGTTGAGGTGCCTCTGCCTATTTCATCGAATACAAGCAAGCTCTTTGAGGTAGCCGACTTCACGATTGAAGCAACCTCACTCATTTCAACCATAAAGGTCGACTGTCCCGAAGCCAAGTCATCGGAAGCGCCTACACGGGTAAATACCGCGTCAACAATGCCGATGTGAGCCGCATCGCAGGGCACAAAAGAGCCGATCTGAGCCATAATAACAATCAAGGCTACCTGTCGCATATAGGTAGATTTACCTGCCATATTAGGACCGGTAATTATTGCAACGCGGTTGTCGGCGTTATCAAGGAATACATCGTTGGAAACGAATCTTGAATTATCAAGTAAGCTCTCAACAACAGGATGACGCGAAGCCTTCAGATGAATAATTGAAGAAAGGTCAACGTCCGGTCTTATATATCTATTATCAGAAGCTACATTAGCGAGGGAACATAGAACATCAACGGTTGCGAGAGTATCGGCAGTTTTCTCGATTCTTGCGAGATTCTCGGCAACACGCTTTCGAACCTCGGTGAAAATCTCATATTCCAGAGCAGTAGTTCGATCCTTAGCGCCTAAAATTCTGCCCTCCAAGTCCTTAAGCTCCTGAGTTATGTATCTCTCACAGTTGGTGAGAGTTTGTTTTCTTATGTATGTTTCGGGGACTAAATCCTTGTAGGAATTAGTAACCTCAATATAGTAGCCGAAAACTCGGTTATATCCTACTTTCAGCTTTGGGATTCCTGTGGCTTCCCGCTGCTCATTCTCAATTCTCGTGAGAAGCGAAGCAGAGTCCTTCATATCGACCGATATAAGGTCAAGCTCAGCATTGTATCCCTTTTTGATCATGCCGCCTTCGCGGACGGTAAAGGGCGGCTCCTCTACAATAGCCGCGTCAATAAGAGCGTTTATATCCTCAAGGGTGTCGAGTTCTGAGTAAAGCTCTCTTAGATAAGAGGATTTTGTATCAGAGAGTAATTCTTTTATCTGTGGTAAGTTGGAGGTTGCGGTATAAAGAGAACGAAGCTCCCTTGCATTTGCTGAGCCGTAGACAATTTTAGTCATAATGCGCTTGATATCTAAAATACCCGTGAGCATTGCCATAAGCTCCAAGCGCAGTACGGTATCCCCTACCAATTCCGCAACAGCACCCTGGCGATTGGAGATAATTCCCACGTTCATGAGAGGGTTTTCAATCCAGGTTCTGAGAAGTCGCTTACCCATGGCGGTTTTGGTATTATCAAGCACCCAAAACAGCGAACCGCGCTTTTCTTTTGTGAGCATGGTTTGGGTTAGCTCAAGATTGCGTCTTGTGTTAAAATCAAGGCGCATATACTGATTCTCGCTGTAAAGATTAATATGGGTAATGCGCTCTAAGCCCGTCATCTGAGTTTTTCTGAGATACGAGAGTAAAACCCCCAAAGCGCAAACAAGCTCGTGGCTGTCACGGACAGAATCGCAAACGGACTCTGAAAACTGAGCGTTTACTAAATCCAAGCTGTCAAGGTATGAAAAATCCTTTGAGCTCAGTTTTTCAACGCTTAGAGTAAGCCTGTCCATAATAAAGGTTTCCGTCTCGGCATACTTTGAGCCGAATCCACAGAGGAGTACCTCCTTAGGTGCGTAGCTAACAAGCTGGTCCTTAAAAGCTCTCAAGGAGTCCTTACCCTTTGTGACGGTAGCATAAAGCTGACCTGTCGAAACGTCGCAGAAACAAATACCGATAGAATTATTCTCATAATATGCAGAGCAAATATAGTTGTTCTTGCTCTCGTCAAGCATATTGGCTTCCATAACGGTACCGGGAGTAATAACCCTGATAATATCTCTTTTAACAATACCCTTTGCCGTTGCGGGATCCTCGGTTTGCTCACAGATAGCTACCTTATAGCCTTTAGCGACAAGCTTTGCTATATATCCCTCACAGCTGTGAAAAGGCACACCGCACATGGGCGCCCTTTCCTCCTGACCGCAGTCGCGGCCTGTAAGTGTCAAGTCAAGCTCTCGTGACGCAAGTTTTGCATCATCATAGAACATCTCGTAAAAATCTCCGAGACGGAAGAATACAATGCTGTCTTTATTCTGTTCTTTGATTTCAAAATACTGTTTCATCATCGGTGAAAGCTCAGCCATGATATTCTTCCTCTCTCAGACTTAAAATTGATTGATTAGTGGCAGCCTCCGCAGGACTCACAAGAGCCTGAGCAAGCATGATAATCAGTAGTATTGGGATTCTCACCGTTTGCTGAATTGGAAACGATTGCGAAAACTCTGTTCATAATCTCGTCGAAAGCAGCCTTTGCTTCGTTTACCTTAATCATAGACTCGTTGACCATGATATCAGCATAGAGTGTACGCATCTTTGTGTTAAGCTCTTTAATAGCTTCTTCATCGCGGTTTTCAGCCGTTAACTTTTCGTTAAGCTGGAGCTTTAAGAGGTTAAATTCACCGATAAGTGCCTGAAGTGCTTCGTCGGTATCTACAGCCTTGGTAGCCTCCTGATAAGCTACATAGCTATCCTCTTTCTGAATAGCTCTGCCGAGTTCTCTTGAAAGTTCGATAATGTCCATTTTTTTATCTCCTTTTATTTAATGGTTTTTATATAAACTCGCCTCTGAGTATCCAGTTGCGAGCTTCTGTTATTTTAACATCTCTGAAGGTACCAATCAGAGACTCATCTCCCTGTGCTTCAACAATTATGTTTCCCGAAGTGCGGCCTGAAAGAAGCCCGTATTTCTCATTAACTTCCTCTACTAATACCCTCTCCACACTTCCTACCATGGAAGCGCATCTTTTAGCGGCAATAGCCTCCTGGGTTTTAAGAAGTTCGGTAAACCATTTACCCTTTTCCTCGTCTGTGACAACGTCGGGAAGCTCTGCTGCCGGTGTGCCCGGTCTGCGGGAATAGATGAAAGTATAGAGGGAGGTAAACTCTACCTCTTTTACGAGAGAAAGCGTCTCAAGAAAATCCTCATAGGTCTCTCCGGGAAAGCCTACAATAACATCACTTGTTAAGGAAAGTCCTTCTATTTTCTCCTTAGCATAAGCGATAATATCAAGGTATTTTTCTCTTGTGTAGCGTCTGTTCATTTTCTTGAGTATTCTTGATGAACCGCTCTGGAAAGGAAGATGCAGATGCTTTGAAATGTGCTTAGAGTTAGCAATAGTATCAATAAGCTCATGAGTACAATCCTTAGGATGAGAGGTCATAAAGCGAAGGATATAGTCGCCCTCGATTTCATCAATCCTCTGAAGAAGCTGAGATAAGGTAATATCCTCCTTAAGACCTTTTCCGTAGGAGTTTACGTTTTGACCTAAAAGAGTAATCTCCTTATAGCCTGCTGCTACCATCGACTTTACCTCGTCAATAATAGCGGCACTTTCCCTTGAGCGCTCACGGCCGCGTACATAGGGCACAATACAGTATGTGCAGAAATTGTCACAGCCGTACATAATTGGAATAAAGCCTTTGAAGCTCTTATCTCTTAGAGTAGGAATATCCTCATAGATAGTATTGTCATCTACATCGTTGTCTATAATCTTTTTACTGTTGACAAGGACTTCAAACAGCAGCTGAGGAAATCGGGATATGCTGTGAGTACCGAACACAAGATTTACAAAAGGATAGCTTTTTCTAATTCTGTCAGAGACGGATTTTTGCTCCATCATACAGCCGCAGAGAGCGATAATTACAGAAGGATGACGGCGCTTGATGTTTTTTAGCGCACCAACATTACCGAATACTCTATCCTCTGCGTGTTCCCTTACGGCGCAGGTATTAAAAAGGATAAAATCTGCCTCATTTCGGTCTTCGGTAAACTCAAAGCCTGCGGTATAGAGCATTCCTTTAATCTTTTCGCTGTCGGAAACATTCTGCTGACAACCGTAGGTATGAACATAAGCCAAAGGCTTCTCGCCTCTTTTTCTTACATTCATAATATCCCCAATCACACCTAAAAGCTCAGCGCTTTTTTGAGCGGTTTCTTTATACTGATAAATGTTTGCCAGGGCATATTCCCCCAATGTTATAGATTATTCAATTTATCGTACCACAATATCATAAGAATTTCAAGGGTTTATTTTGGATAAGATACAATATCTTGTGATATTTTTATGAATTTTATCCTATATTTGCAAACACCTCGGGAGTAGAGCCGACAATTACTGTTTGGCAAAGTTCGTATTCCGTTACAAAGGAACATTCATAGTTGATTATGGGACAGGTAAGGCTTACATCGGCGTCAACAGTCAAATAAACTCTGTGGACAGTTTGATTTATACCTGCGGATACAAAATCGGAATTAATTGTAGTTATCACACTTCCGCCTAAGGAAAGTGAAACAGGAATCTTAGGGCCTATGTCAGAGAGAAGCACAAGACCCGTAAAGGCTCCCGAGGGAATACGTGCCGTAACTTTTTTGTCGTTTTTTATGTAATCGGTTATTTGTAGGGATAATTCGGCTTTCAGTTTATTTACCTCTGTTGTATTAGTTGAAAGAGAGGTTACATTTCCTCCATCGGAAGTATTCACCGATATTAACTCCTTATAGTCAACGTCCAGCCTGTCAAGAACCTCCGAAACCGCCCTGTCAATACTTGACATAGCCTGAATTTCAAGCTCGTTATCAACAAGATTCCGGATTAGCTCCCGCGCCTTAAACTCAAACAAACAAAAAACGGCGATAAACAATACAAGAAACAGTGTCAACAGCTTGATAATCAGAGATTTTCTCTTGTTTTTCTTAGAATAATACAAAAAAACACCTCCCGTGTATCATACACAGAAGGTGTTGTCCTTGATATTAAAATTACTCGCAATCCTCGCAGTGGCAGCCGCACTCGTCCTCAAGTCCGCTGAAATCGAACTCAAGATTTTCGCCGCACTCGGGGCAAACAATCTCACCCTCAAGGAGTAAATCCTCATCAAGACAGATAGTTTCGCCGCACTTGCCGCATGTTACTTCATAATATACTGTGTCGTCACAGTCACAGAAGTCATCACAATCGCAGTCGCAATCGTCACAATCGCAATCACAGTCACAGCAATCGCAGTCATCCTCGTAGTAATCATCCTCGAGATAAGCGAGGTCCTCGTCGATTTCGTCAACCTGCTCGCTCATTTCGTCGTAAAGATCCTCAAGGTCTGCTACTGCAACGGTCATATCCTCTAAAAGCTCCATCATAGCATTAAGAACTTTTACCTCGTCCTTGCTTTCG
>JAQXHW010000158.1 GCA_029007475.1 Oscillospiraceae bacterium
GTAGAAAATTTTGAATTATGTTTATATTTACTCGTGAATAAAAATTTCTTTTTTTATAGTTTTAAGGCTCTTTTCGTCCCAGTATTCAATGAGAATGGAATTCTCCGTAAAGCCTGTAACGCGAATACCGCCGTTTACTCTCTCGCTGTGGGAATCAAGATAGAGGAAGTTGCCGTTTCGGTCAAAGCGCGCACCTACTCCACAGGGCTTGTTACTATCCCATTTTCCTACGTGAGCAATTCCCGTATCGGAGCTTATACCGAGTCCGAAGCCCTGGCGCATATTTTTTGCCCAATCGCCGTAGTAACAGAGGTCGCCGCTTCGGTAGTAGAAGCTGCCCTTGCCGTGGCGCATATCACATAGATAGTCGCCCTCATAGGCTGTAAGGGAGTTCTCCATAAGGGTCTTTCCCCTGCCATTTCTTCCTGTTACCTCATCATATTCGCCGTAGTAATAGTATTTTTCGTCGCCGCTTTCAATTTCTTTATGCGGGGTATTCTCAGTACGGCTAAGCTCACTCTCGTAAACCTCAAGATTTTCCTTGCAGTCGCTCTGCTCCCCGTTTTCCGCAAAGTTATCGGTGCTGCCCTTTGAATATTCATTGACAGCAGACTTTGCATTTATAAGCAGAGAGTCTATGAGGGACTTTACATAGTCGTCCATATCATCCTCGCTGAAATCAAACAGCTCACCCTCAGAGGGTGTTTCCTGAGTTATATCTGAATCAGCAGCTTTCTCAGCTTCAGGCAGCTCTGATAATACAGGCTTGTCCTCAGATTCACTTGTCGCCTTTTTTACCGATATATCATCAGGAACAGAGGTATCCTCTTTTGTACCATTCATAAAAGGAATATCTGTTTCTGCCTCAGGCTCATTTTTATCAAGGACTAAACTTTCGTCTATATGGATATTGGTTTCCCGCTCAATAAACGATATTGCCTCAGCGAGCTTTCTTTCTAAAGAAAACTCCTCTGTTTCGGGTAATGCTTCTATATATTCCGTCTTATGCTCAGGCTCTGCTTTTTGCTCAAGTTCAGGTGATTTTTCGTCATTTATGAAATCCGAAATATTACCGTCAAGCTCCTTTGCCTCAGAGAGACTGAAAAGTCCTGCTCCCTTTTCCGAAAAGCTCTCCTTCGTGAAGTTAAAGCCGCCTGCCATATCCTCCTCGGTGGTGTATACGGGAGGTTTATTCTCAAGGGCGTACTTTTTCTCTTCCTCGGCTAAAACCTGATTATAGATATTCAAAGTCTGTTCAGCGGCAAAATACATAAGACCGTAGTTAGTAAGGGCAGACACTCCCGGTAAAGGTACTCGTGCAAGAACCCTATCCCGTACCGTCTCACAGCCGGGCTGTTTACAGCAGTAATATGTGGTGGGATACTGAACTCCCGTGGTATAAAGGAGTATTGCGGTTTCACCGTTAATCTCCTTGGGAACAATGGAGCAGAGCAAGGTATTGCTGCCAACGCTGTTGTAATAATTTGTCTTTAGCCAGGCATGGCGCTCGCTGAAAAAGACTCGCTTTATGTCCTTGCCGTTCTCATCATAGTAATTGAGACAGTACTTTCCGTCGGAGAGATACTCGATGTCCTCAATAACCCGGCGATTCTTAATAACCCGCCATGATAGACGCTTTGAGGGTATAAAGGAATAGCTGTATTCGTACCTGTCCTTACCCACAGTTCTGTAAAGTCTGTTTTGGACAGGCTCCAGAGTACGCAGATATCTCATGATAATATTGGCGAAAATATCCTTACTTACGTCCTCAGGCTCCCGAGACTGAAGATAAACTCCATAAAAGAAAATATCATTATATGGGATTTGGATTTGCTCGGTCATAAACCTATCCTCCTCAAAAGTGTGCAAAATCAAAAGTACAGGCACAAATGAATGTGCCTGTAACTTAAAGTTTTAGATAGAAACATCCATAGCGATGTTGTAGAGTTCTTCATCGAATACACGCTTCATATTAAGTGCTTCGGTAATATCAAAATCTACAATCTTGCCTCCTTGGAGAGCACAAACACGGTTGCCGATGTTGTTATAGAGAAGCTCAACAGCGTGATGACCCATAGCGCTTGCCATAACTCTGTCGCGGAGAGTGGGACAGCCACCGCGCTGAACGTGGCCGAGAACCGTAGCTCTGGACTCGATGCCTGTTTTCTCCTCAATATACTTAGCAATCTCGTTAGTGCCGCCGACACCCTCGGCAACAACTACGATAAAGTGTTTCTTACCTGTCGCCTTAGTGTTGAGAATTTTATCAACAACCATTGTGTCAATATCGTGGGGCTTCTCGGGAACTAATATAGATGTTGCGCCGCAGGCAATACCTGTTTGGAGAGCAATATCTCCGCAGCGTCTGCCCATTACCTCAACAACGGAGCATCGGTCATGAGACTGGGCGGTATCACGAATACGGTCAACCATCTCAAGGGCGGTATTCATAGCGGTATCAAAGCCGATTGTATATTCAGAGCAAGCGATATCGTTATCAATGGTACCGGGAATACCTACGCAGGGGATTCCTGCGCCTGAGAGGTCACGAGCGCCTCTGAAGGAGCCGTCGCCGCCGATAACAACTACTCCCCTGACACCCAGTGAACGGCAGTAGTCAGCAGCCTTTTTAACACCTGCGGGGGTGTTGTATTCCTCACTTCTTGCGGTGTAAAGGATTGTTCCACCGCGGTTAATTATATCGGAAACTGAGCGTAGATTCATCTCTACAACGTCACCGTTTAAGAGTCCGTTATATCCTCTCTTTACTCCGTAAACCTTAAGGTTACGATTAATTGCAGAACGAACAACAGCGCGGACAGCCGCGTTCATTCCGGGTGCGTCTCCTCCGCTGGTGAGGACTGCAATACAGTTATTTTCGTTATTCATAATACTTGCCTCCAAGCACATAAGCATTTATCTGTAAAACATACAATATAATTTTAGCAGATTATTCCTGTCAATTCAAGTCTTTTTTAGTTTTTCTTATTTTTATGCTTCCTACTATCGTTATCTTTATTAGCTATGTTCATATTTGACCTTGACGTTTTCGTCTCCTAAGCGGTTTTTAAGCTCGCCTAAAAGCACATCGTTCAGGTCTACCCACAGATTTCTCGGGGCTTTTAGGAGCTTTGAGTCGCCGCTTAGATAGAAGTAAACGGGAGTGTCGCCGTCAAAGATACTCACAAGATTTTTGGCAATTTCGAAGAGCTTTCCGCCTCTTGTATCAACCTTCAAGTAAAGTCCAACTGCGGTTTGAGCGGCAACGGATTCTTGAGAATTAAAAGCCGAAACGCTGTCATAGGTGGGTTTGGTTTCTGCTTTATCCCCTGTTTTTTCGTGTTTTTCTACCCTTTCGGCGGAGTTCACTAAGATTTTTGCGTCCTCGTCCTCACGCATACTCAAGGTTCCGCTTACACTGATTACTGAGCCCACATAGAAAAGGGGGCTGTAATCATCTAAAACTTTCGGGAAAACGATAAGCTCCACCGCACCTGAGCGATCCTCAACGGTCATAAAAGCCATCATCTGATTCTGCTTAGTAAGCTGAGTTCTGAATTTTGAAACTACTGCCACAATCTGAACTTTTTGAGCATCAGCGTAGGATCTTGAGCCTTCACCTGTGAGAATATCGCCTATCCTGTCGGCCTTTACCTTTTCAGCATACCACTCATACTCAGCGATAGGATGTCCCGAAAGATACATTCCGGCCATATCTCTTTCCATCGAGAGCAGGTCGGTAAGGGAAAATTCATCTAAGGGAGGCATTCTTAATGTCGCTGATTCTCTGGCAGAGGAATCGGTTTCAAAAAGTGACATCTGTCCGTCCATGTTGCGGCGTTTTTCGTACTCGATATCCTCGAGAACCTGTTTTGAAACACTTAACATCTGTCTGCGGTTAGCTCCTAAATTGTCAAGCGCTCCGCATTTTATCAGGCTTTCCAAAGAGCGGGAATTCATACCCTTTGAATATATTCTTGAGCAAAAATCCTGCAAGGAGGTAAAAGGTCTCTCCTGCCTTGCCTCGATTATTGAATCAATAAAGCTCCTGCCCAAATTTTTAATCGCCATAAGTCCGTAGCGAATATTTCCCTCGCTTACCGTAAAGCCATGGTAGCTTGAGTTAACGTGAGGAGGCAATACCTCGATTCCCATTCTATGGCAATCGGTAATATAGCCTGCCATTTTATTTTGATTGTCAAGAACACTTGAGAGAAGCGCCGCCATATATTCGCGCGGATAATGATACTTAAGCCATGCGGTTTGGTAGGAAATATAAGCATAGGAAGCCGCGTGGGATTTATTGAAAGCATAGGAGGCAAAGTTTTTCATTTCCTCATACACAGACTCGGCAACCTCACGGCTGACGCCTCGTCTTACACAGCCCTCAACCTCAACGCTTCCGTCCTCTCTTAAAAGTCCGTCTATAAATATTTCCCGCTCCTTGCGCATTACGTCATGCTTTTTCTTGCTCATAGCACGGCGCACTAAGTCGGCTCGTCCTAAGGAGTAGCCTGCAAGGCTTCTGAAAATCTGCATTACCTGCTCCTGATAGACTATACAGCCGTAAGTAACCTTTAGAATTGCCTCTAACTTAGGGTGTTTATAGGTTACCTTCTGAGGATTGTGGCGGTTTTCGATATAGGTTGGGATACTGTCCATGGGGCCGGGGCGATAGAGAGAAATAACCGCGATTAAGTCCTCCAAAGACTCGGGGCAGAGTTGGGTCAGAACATTCTTCATGCCCTGGGATTCAAACTGGAAAACTCCCTCCGTATTGCCCTTGGATATCATTTTATATACATCCTTGTCGTCCTCACGGATAGATTCAAGAGTAAAGTCGGGATTGTTTCGCCTAATTAATTTTACTGCATCATCAATAACCGTTAAGTTGCGAAGTCCCAAAAAGTCCATTTTGAGAAGTCCTAACTCTTCTAAAGTGGTCATGGTAAACTGAGTTACAATCTGCTCGTCATTCTTTGCAAGAGGTACGTAATCGGAAACCGGTCTGTCAGCTATAATTACTCCTGCCGCGTGGGTTGTGGCATGACGGGGCATACCCTCTAAGGCTAAAGAATAATCAATCAGCCTATGGATATCGTAATCGGACTCGTAGCGTTCCTTTAGCTCCTTACTGATTGAAAGTGCTTTCTCAAGGGTCATATTAAGGTCAAAGGGTATGAGCTTTGCTACTTGGTCGCAGGTGCTGTAAGGAAGCCCTAAGGCTCTGCCTACATCACGGACAACGCCCTTTGCCGCCATAGTACCGAAAGCTATAATTTGAGCTACGTGGTCGTAGCCGTACTTACGGATAACATAGTCGATAACCTCGCCGCGCCTGTCCTTGCAAAAGTCGATATCAAAATCGGGCATAGACACACGCTCGGGATTTAAGAACCGCTCAAAGAGCAGGTCATATTTAATAGGGTCAATTCCCGTAATACCGATACAGTAAGCGCAGAGCGAGCCTGCACCCGAGCCTCTGCCGGGGCCTACGGGAATACCTCTGGATTTTGCGTACTTAATAAAGTCGTTGACTATAAGATAGTAGTCAACAAAGCCCATTGAATTAATTGTAGAAAGCTCGTACTCAAGTCTTTCAACTATCGTGGAATCCGGTTTTTCCCCATAGTGCTTATAAAGTCCATTGTAACACTGACGTCTGAAATACTGAAAATGGTCCTCATTATTCGGCACATCAAAAACAGGCAGCTTACGCTTGCCAAATTCAAATTCCACATTACAGCGCCTTGCTATACTCTCAGTATTCTCCACGGCTTTGGGATATTTTGAAAATACACGCGCCATTTCCTCCTCGGACTTCACATAAAACTCCTCGGTTTCAAAGCGCATTCTGTCCTCATCGTTTATGGTGTGGTTAGTTTGAATACACATGAGGATTTCCTGAGCTTTTGCGTCCGACTTTTTAATATAATGACAGTCGTTGGTGGCAACTATGGGCGCGTCTATCTCATTTGCTATCTTTACAAGCTGAGGTAAAATTTTCTCCTGCTCAGGTATGCCGTGGTTTTGAAGTTCAATATAGTAATTCTCTTTACCGAAAATACTCTGATACTCTTTTGCCGCCTCAACTGCACCCCTGTAATCATCGGAAAGAAGCCTTGAGGGCACTTCACCGGCAAGGCAGGCAGAGAGACAGATAAGCCCTTCGGAATACCTTTTTAGAAGCTCCTTGTCAACTCTCGGCTTAACATAAAAGCCATCGGTAAAACCTAAGGACACGAGCTTTGTCAGGTTTTCGTAGCCTTTGTTATCCTTGCAGAGAAGCACTAAATGATAGTAGCTTCTGTCAAGCTCCGGAGTTTTATCGAAACGGCTTCGGGGAGCTACATAAACTTCACAGCCGATAACGGGATGCACTCCCTGCTTTTTGCACTCCCGCCAAAAATCTATAACTCCGTACATAACGCCGTGGTCGGTTATGGCAACGGAGGTCATGCCTGACTCCTTGACAGCCGACACAAGGTTTTTAATTCTGCAAGCGCCGTCTAAAAGGCTGTATTCGCTGTGAAGATGTAGATGTGCAAATGCCAAGGAGTTCACTTCCTTTACTTAAATAACGGCGGCGTCTATATCGCCGTCTTTGAACTTAATGCTTACTCTGTCGCCGCTTTTAAGTTCAGCTTTAGAGTAAACCGTTTTGCCTTCCTTTGAAGTTACGGTATAACCTCTTTTAAGAATCTCAGAGGGACTAAGGGAAAAGAGCCTGTGTTTTAACTGCGAAAGCATTTGCTCACTCTCGGTCATTCTCCTGTCGGAGATTAAAACAAGCCTGTGGGCAAGCGCCTTTAGCTCTTCGAACTGATTATCATACTTTACTCGGGGGTCGGTATCTTTTAAGATTTTTTCATACTTTTCAAGCCTCATTTGCTGTTCCGAGAGGAGCTTTTCTCCCAAAGCTGCGAGATACTGTCGCTGTTTTCTCAGCAAATCAAGCTGTTCGAATCTGTCGGGGGTTACGAGCTCTGCTGCCGCAGACGGCGTAGGCGCCCGCATATCGCTGACAAAATCCGAGATAGTAAAATCAACTTCATGACCTACGGCGGAGACAACCGGAATATTACACTTAAAAATCGCTCGAGCCAATTCCTCGCTGTTAAACGCCCAAAGATCCTCCATCGAGCCGCCGCCTCGACCGATAATTATAACATCGCTCTCTCCCTCTGCATCTACCGCCTTCACCGCTTCGGTGAGCATTCGGGGTGCGCTTTCGCCCTGTACCAAAACAGGGAAAACTCTCACCTGAACATAGGGCCAGCGCCGTGAAATAATGTTTTTGATATCCTGTAGGGCAGCTCCTGTGGGAGAGGTTATGACGGAAATAATCTTGGGAAACTGCGGCAGGGGTTTCTTGTGACGTTTATCAAAGAGTCCCTCTTTCTCCAGCTTTTCCTTTAGCTGTTCAAAAGCTAAAGCAAGCGCTCCTACCCCGTCAGGCTGCATATCCTCAATATACAGCTGATACTGACCCGTTGCTTCATAGAGGGTTACCTTTCCTCTCACTATAACCTTCATGCCGTTTTGAGGTCTGAATTTCAAATTCTTTGCGCTGTAAGAGAACATAACCGCCTTAACGGTAGATTTCTCATCCTTTAAGGAAAGGTAGATATGACCGCTTGAGTAGTGGTCGGTCAGGTTTGAAATCTCTCCGGAAACAAAAACATATCGGAGATTCATATCACCATCAAGAAGGGACTTAACGTAGTAATTCAGTTGTGAAACAGTAATAAACGAGGGCTTTTTCACATCTATCATAATCAATCTCTTTTCAGGAGTTTTTCATAGCCTATAAGCGAGACTCCTGCGGCATTATCGCAGGAAAATTCGGGCTTCGCAAAATATGCGCCGAATTTGCTCTCAAGGCTTTTTCTTATTATAGTATTGGACATTACTCCACCGGCATAAACTATGGGCAGCTTTCCGAATTTTTCCAAAAGCTTTTCGGTCATGGCGCTTATAGTAGCTTCAACATAAGAGAGAGT
This sequence comes from Oscillospiraceae bacterium, assembly GCA_029007475.1. Classification (GTDB taxonomy): domain Bacteria; phylum Bacillota; class Clostridia; order Oscillospirales; family Acutalibacteraceae; genus Ruminococcoides. The sequence goes on from JAQXHW010000158.1 coordinate 8,004, forward strand.
GTACGCTGAAACCTCTGCTTTTTCTGAGCCTTTAGAAATCATTTCCGTAAGTTTATTTTCAAAGCCGCTTAAACAGCAGTTACAGCCTTTAAGCACAGCTTTCACCAAAGGCAGCTTTCCGTATTCGAGAGCGTACCTTTCAAGCTCCTTGCCGCAGGGAAAACAAAGTCCCATTTTAACTCCGATTCTGTCAACAAGCTGACCTGCGTTCAAATCAAGAGTTTCGGCTGCAATCTCGCAATTAATAATCTCACCGTCGTCGGGAGTTACTAAAATTGCTTCGGTTGTGCCGCCGCTTACATGAAAAGCTAAAAAAGGCTCTTTGGCGAGGAACATAGCACCGGCTGAGAAAAGAGCCGCCATAATATGACCCTGCTGATGAGATGTCTCAAAAAAGGGTACATTCAGCGCGGCTTTAATGCTGCGCGCCACAGACTCACCCACCGTAAAGCAAGGCATGTAAGAGTCCTCTTGAGGTCTCGGAGTTACCGAGGCGCAAACTGCGTCAATTTTTATATTTTCTTTCAGAAGCTCCTCAAGCAGAGAATAAATCTGATTCACATGGTGAAAGACGGCGTCGCTTTGGCGAATACCCCTCTCTCCCGCTTTTACAGGCAGCAGCTTTCCTTTGTTTACCACCGTGTTGTCCTCGCTGCTATATATAGCGCAGGAGGTCGTGTAGTTGCTGGTATCAATTCCGAGAACTACGCTCATTGGGTATCCTCTGCGGCAATTGCACCCAAAACGCCGTTTACGAATTTTGAATCGTCCGGGGTGTACTTTTTAGCAAGCTCAACAGCTTCGTTGATTGCAACGGAAACAGGAATCTCCTCGCGATAGCACATCTCATAAACCGCAACTCTCATAATTGACAGGGAGGTTTTTGAGATTCTCTGTATCTTCCAGCCTTTAGAAAGGTGAGCGGCAATTTTAGCGTCGATATCCTCTTTTAGCTCGTCAATGAGCTTTGCGGCGTTAATTGCATCGTCGCTGTAATATATGCCGCGGCTGTCAACTACATTATCGGCAATCTCGTCAATATCACCGTCGGTAAAGAGTCGCTCAAAGGTGAGAAGAACAGTCTGCTCGCGCATTTTATACCTTGAAATATTATTTCTGTTTTCATAGAGATCATTTACTGCGGATTCCTCGGCGGCTTCTTCATTCATGATAATTTCTTCACTCATATTTATCTCTCCACTCATAGTAATTTATATCCATAATAATTATACCACATAATACAGAAAATGCAACGAGGATATGGTATTTTCGCACCTTTTCCTAAAAAAGAAAAGCCGCTTTGCAGCGGCTTTCATTGAGAATAATTCTGACTTTTGGATTATAGCTATACCTCAACTATGCTTATGTTCTCAAAGGGAAGTCCCGAATTTTCCTTGATGCAGTCCTTGATTATTAGAGCTGACGAATCGTTCATCTCGTTTTTCGGCACTATCACCGTACAGGAGGTCTCGGAGAGATAACACATACAATCGGAAAAGCCTTTGGCTTTTAGTGTTGCTTCAACTCGGTTCTGGGAGAGTATCATATCCTCCAGCTTCGAGAGCTGCTCCGTGGCGTCCTCGTATGCTTCATCAGAGTTTTCGGTATGCTCAAGAACCTC
>JAQXHW010000159.1 GCA_029007475.1 Oscillospiraceae bacterium
TTGAAAAAATTTCTTCTATTATTCTTGCTTGGAATAATGGCGCTTTCAACCTTTACCGTAAGCTCTGCTGAAATTGAGGGACTAAGCGGTAGAGCTTACATACTCTACTGCGTAAATAACGGAGAGGTTATCTTAGGTAAAAACGAAAATACTCAGCTTGCCATGGCGAGCACAACAAAGATTATGACGGCTTTAATTGCCTTTGAGAAAGCCGAAAAAGACGACATAGAAGTGGAATTTACCGAGGCTATGACAGCCGAGGGAAGCTCCATGTACTTGAAGTCGGGGGATAAACTTTTGCTCTCCGATTTAGCTTCGGGTATGTTGGCAGCATCGGGCAACGACGGCGCTAATGCCGTAGCCTATACCTTGGGCGGCTCTGTTGAGGGATTTTCCCGGCTTATGAACGAGTACGCAAAAAAGATTGGTATGGTGAATACAAACTTTACGAATCCCAGCGGACTCCCCGATGATAATCACTACTCAACAGCCTATGATATGGCACTTTTAATGTCGGCGGCTATGGAAAACAAGAGCTTTGCAGAAACGACCGGCCGGCAGAGCGTGGAGGTTGACTTTATAGTCCCTGCCGGGCACACGGTTACATACGAAAACCACAACCGGCTTTTGAGCCTCTATGATTACTGCATAGGTGGAAAAACAGGCTACACAAAGGAAGCAGGCAGATGCCTTGTTACCTGTGCCGAGAAAGACGGACTGCGACTTGTTGCCGTAACCCTTGATGACGGCAACGATTGGGAGGACCATATTTCCCTCTACAATTACGGTTTCGGGAAATTCTCTCTTTTAAGAGCTGAGGATAGCTGCTATGAGGTACCTGTTCTGGGCTTGGAGAATGAAAAGATAAGGCTTTTTCCCGGTAAAGATTCAACGGCTGTAATTGAGGCTTCGGAATACGAGGATATAACTACTGAAGTTTATATTCCGTCGGTAATTTTCCCCTCGGTGAATAGGGGAGAAGCCTTAGGAAAACTTGTTTATAGTTCTCAGGGAGAAATAATTTTAGAAGTACCCCTTACCGCCCGGAGCTCCGTAGAAGTAAATAAGCAAAACAGTATATTCAGGTTTTTCAGAAACCTTTTTTATAGAATATTCTAAAGAGGAATTAAAATATTATGGGAAAGAATAATTTAGTTAGACTTCAAAAAATGCTTGCGGACTGCGGCGTTGCTTCAAGACGTAAGTCCGAGGAGCTAATCCAAAAGGGTTCGGTCAAGGTAAACGGAGTTGTCGCTCAGATTGGCGACAAGGTTGACCCTTACAAGGATAAGGTAATGGTAAACGGCAGGAGGGTAACGGCCTGTGCCAAGCCAAAGCTGCGCTATATTATGCTAAATAAACCTCGGGGCTACGTTACCACCATGTCTGATGAAAAGGGCAGGAAGTGTGTAGCTGAGCTGGTAGCAGATATCCCCGAGAGAGTTTACCCCGTAGGCAGACTTGACCGCGACAGCGAGGGAATGCTTCTCTTTACCAATGACGGAGATTTTGCCAATACAGTTATGCACCCCAAGAAGGATATCTACAAAATCTACCGGGTAACGGTCCGTCCTGCGGTTAGCGACGAAATGATAGCGGAATTTGAAAACGGAATGATGCTTGACGGTAGAAAAACGGCGCCTGCCGAGGTTAGAGTTATCTCCCGTCAGGAAGGACGAGTAGTTCTCGAAATTTTGCTCCGCGAAGGAAGAAACCGTCAGATTCGCCGTATGTGCGAGCTTTTGGGCTTAGAGGTAGCAAGACTTCGCCGTACTGCCATAGGACAAGTTAAGCTCGGGATGCTCAAGAAAGGCGATTGGCGTGACTTAACCCCCGAGGAAGTCAAAAAGCTGACCTCAGACCCCAACCCGTCAAGACATTTAAGCTAATAAAGGAGATATAAAAATGTTATCAATTTTACCGTGTAAAGACAAAGAGAGACTCGCCGCCTACCCTGAGGGTACAACCCTCCTCGTCTACAAAGAAGACGGTTTAGAGTGCGGCTATATTGCGTATAAGCCCTATAAGTCAGCAATGGAGATTTTGGAAGTCAAGGTTGGCAAAGGTAAGGGCAAGACCCAGTTTTTGCGTGCCGATGCACTTTTTCGTTCAGTAGGCTCCGTTGCGCTGAATGAGGGAATAATCACCCTTTGCACAAAGGATACCTCAATGCTTTCCGTTTTAGAGGAGCTGGGCTTCTTCAAAAACGGCGAGTTCTACATACTCTACTTAAATAAGTTTTTCGGCGGAGTATGCAAGGGCTGTAATGGCTCCTGTAGAAGTGAAGAAAAATAATCAAAGAGTAATTTTTTCTTGTAATTTATTTTCCTTTTATGTATAATTATGTTTAGTAAAAAATGCTTTAGGAGGAGTCTTATGGGCATTGAAAATAAAAAGAACAGTTTGACCGCTTTTGAGATTTTAGCAAATCTCTATGACGGCGGAATTTATACCGAAATTTCACCCGACCTTTCGGTAAACAAGGGAGAAGCCGAGGTGATTACCGCTTGCGGAAAGGTGAATGATGAGAACGTCTACGTATTTGTGCAATGCGAGGATCGTACAGGCGGTGCCATGAGTGTTACAGCGGCAAATAAGCTCCTGAAGCTTTACTCAATGGCTCTTAAAACAGGTAATCCCATTGTGGGAATTTATAAGACAAGCCTCGGAAGGATAAGCGAGGGCAATATGCTTTTAGATGCTTTTGGTGAGCTTCTCGCCTTTAGCGCTCAGCTTTCCGGCGTAGTACCTCAGATTTCCGTGATTTTAGGCGATTGCGTGTCTGCTACCGCAGTTCTTGCTAATAACGCTGACTTCATAGTTAAGACTAAGGACTCTCCTTTAAGCATTTCCGACTGCGGATGTGCAGGCAACGGTAAGGGCGCCGTGCTTGTTGATACCGATGTGGAGGCTGTTGAGTCCGTAAGGGTACTTCTCTCATATCTCCCGGCAAATAATCTTACGGCAGTTATTACCGAGACTTTTGAATATTCAGATGATTCCTGTACCGACTTTGATTCGGTTTTCGATTTAGGACAAAAATTTTCTCTCTATGAGAAGCTGAATCCCGAAGTAGAGCTTTCCTTTAACCGCCTAAACGGCAATACCGTCGGCGTGGTTAAAACTTCGGGTCAGCTTGAGGCTAAACAGGCAACAAGAGCTGCGAGCTTTGTGCGCTTCTGCGACGCTTTTTCAATTCCAGTAATTACCGCAGTAGACTGTGAGGGCTTTAAGTGCTTAGGAAGCACAAAGATTCTCCTCTCAGCCTATGCCGAGGCAACGGTACCTAAAATTTCCGTAATCACGGGCAAGGCCTACGGCGTAGCTTATATGACCTTAGCCGGCAGGGGTGCCGGAATTGACGCAGTAATCGGTATCGAGGGTGCTTCAATTTCCCCCTTAGCTCCCGAAGCAACAGCCTATATTGTCTTGGGTGATAAGCTCAAAGAGGGCACAGTTGCTGAGCAGGATAAGCTGATTAAGGACTTCATAAATATCGAGCTTTCGGTTACCAATGCCGCAAGTCAGGGCTTTATTGATGACGCCTGTGACTATTCTGCCTTGAGAGGTAAACTTGTAAACTATTTCGATATTCTTAAGGCTAAGAGGGTCGAGACCCTGCCTAAGAAGCACAATGCAATATAAAAGGAGTAAACTATCATGAAAAACTTAAAGATTACAGTTAACGGCGTATCATACGATGTTCAGGTTGAGGAGGTTTCGTCTTTTGCCGCTCCCGCAGCAGCTCCCGCACCTGCAGCAGCTCCCGCTCCTGCAGCAGCTCCCGCACCTGCAGCAGCCCCCGCACCTGCTGCTCCTGCACCGGCAGGAAGCGCAGGCTCTGTTAAGGTTACCTCTCCAATGCCCGGCACAATTCTTTCAGTTAAGGTAAGTGTCGGTCAGCAGGTAAATAAGGGTGACACGGTTGCGGTTTTAGAGGCTATGAAAATGGAGAATGAAATTCCTGCTCCCGAGGCAGGAGTTGTGGCTTCCGTAAATGTTCAGAACGGCGCAACTGTCGAGACAGGCGAGCTTCTCCTTACCCTTAACTAATAGGTGACAATATGGCAAAGCAGATAAAAATCACCGAAACCGTCCTTCGTGATGCCCACCAGTCCCTTTTGGCAACTCGCATGACCACCGAGGATATGCTTCCCATTCTTAAGAAGCTGGACTCCGTAGGCTTTTACTCCCTTGAGTGCTGGGGCGGTGCAACCTTCGACGCCTGCCTACGTTTCTTAAACGAGGATCCATGGCAGAGACTTCGTACCATTAAGGATAACTGTCCTAACACAAAGCTCCAGATGCTCTTTAGAGGACAGAATATGTTAGGCTACCGTCACTATGCTGACGATGTTTTGGAGTATTTCGTGCAGAAAACCGTTGCAAACGGTATGGATATTATCCGTATTTTCGATGCACTCAACGATATCAAGAATCTTAAAAGTGCTATTGGTGCCGCAAAACGCGAGAAAGCAGAGGTACAGGTAGCAATAAGCTATACCACAGGACCTGTATTCACCGACGAATACTATGTTGAGTACGCAAAGCGTATAGCCGACGCAGGTGCAGATACAATCTGCATCAAGGATATGGCGGCGCTTCTTACGCCTTACAAGACAGAGTCGCTTGTTAAAGCTATCAAAAAGGAAGTCAATCTCCCTGTTCAAATTCATACCCACTACACCTCAGGACTTGCCTCGATGTGCTTACTTAAGGGTATTGAGGCAGGCGCAGATATGATTGATACCGCTATGAGTCCCTTGGCTTTAGGTACCTCTCATGCGCCTACCGAGTCCATGGTAGCTGCCTTACAGGGTACCGAGTACGACACAAAAATCGATCTTGTTGCCCTTTCGGAGATTCGTGAGTATTTTATGACTCTCAGAGATAAGTACATTAAAGAGGGTCTCCTTGACCCCAAAATGCTTGCAACCGATGCGAAAGCTCTTATCTATCAGGTTCCCGGAGGTATGCTTTCGAATCTGCTCTCTCAGCTTAAACAGGCTGGAAAAGAGGATCAGCTAACGCAGGTGCTCGAGGAAGTTCCCCGAGTTCGCGAGGACGCAGGCTATCCTCCCTTAGTTACTCCCACGTCTCAGATTGTAGGCACTCAGGCTGTTTACAATGTAATCTTGGGTGAACGCTACAAGATGTGTACCAACGAGTTTAAGGATATGGTAGCAGGAAAATACGGCACAACCCCCGTACCTGTTTCCGAAGAATTCAGGAAGAAGATTATCGGCGATATGGAGCCCGTAACCTGCCGTCCTGCCGATTTGATTGCTCCCGAGCTTGAAAAGCTCCGTGAGGAAGCCGCTGCTTATGCACAGCAGGAGGAGGACGTACTCTCTTACGCAATGTTCCCGAAGGTATCCGTAGATTTCTTTGAGAAACGCCGTGCCGCACAGTTAGGTGTTAATCCTGCGCTTCTCGACAAAGAGAACAAAACTTATCCTATCTAAACTTATCCTATCAAAAGATAATGACGTTGAGGCTTATATTCCCTCAGCGTCATTTTGTTTGCCGATACTTTATATTTTAATTATTCCATTAGTAAAATCCCGTGAACAAGGGGTGGGGGATTTTTCGAAAACTGTTCTCATATCGGTTGCTCTTATATCCTGATCAAGTAGCTTTTTGGCTTTTTCATCCAAAGAGTTTATGTCCTTTGCTACATTAATAATAATAGGCAGCTTGGCATTATTTTTTATTTCTTTAAGCAATAATTCTCCTTGAGAACTAAAGCCTAAAACACGAATATAAGACAGGGGAGCACGTTGAATCTCCTTAGTAATGTCAAGGAAAGCACAGATGAGAATTCTCCTGAGCCGTGCCATAGTGTATCGTTTGGTTTTTATAGCTTTCAAAATATCATCGGTAGTGTTTTCTTTTCGAACTGCCTCAAAAAACCTATTTTGAAGTCCCTCGTTAACGTCAGGGAGCTTCTCAAAGTCAGACTGAGATAAGCTCCTCAGCTTTAGCAGGATTGCTCTCTCTCCGTATTCCAAAAAAGCAGGATTTATGAAGCTCTCCTCATAGGGAAGATAAGCGGATACATCCTTTCCCTCTGCAACTTCTTTTCTAATTAATGAAGCGCTGACAAACCCACTTTCAAAACTCAGGCTGTCGTGGGCTTCGCCTATTCGCTTTACTGTCTTAATCTCAATATTACTTGTGAGCAGCTGTTTTGCGTATTCAACCCCAAGGGTGTTGTTGGGGGATGAGACGATATCCGCAATTTCGTCAGAGTATGTTTCCCTTAAGGATCTCTCCATAGCACTTGGGTAGTATTCACCCTCTTTTAAGAGCGACTTTAGTCTCCCACAGACTTTTTCGTCTTTGGTAGCTTTTGCCGCTTCGATTATTTTCCTGCTATCCCCACATTCACTTCCGAAAAATATTTTGTCAACGACGCCTAATGCTTTTAGTGTTTCACATCCGCCGTATGAAAACACTTCGGCAGAGGAGAGAGCATAGGGGGTGGGGAGCTCAATAACTAAATCTGCGCCGCAGAGCAGAGCGCGTTTTGTCCTCTCAAATTTCGAGAGGATTGCTACGTCGCCCCTCTGAGTAAAACTTCCGCTCATAACTGCAACAATGGGGTTATTATTATCTTTTTTTATTTCATCAAGGAGATATTTGTGACCCTTATGAAAGGGGTTATACTCACAAATTACGCCATTTGCTCTCATTTTGTCACTTCCCCAAAAAAACACTTGAAACTTTCGATTTATTGTACTATTATATTATAGGTCATTTATATTAATTATTCAATAAACGGAGGCAGAATTTATGAAAATTCTCGTAATTAACGCAGGCAGCTCCTCTCTAAAATACCAGCTTATCGATATGGATAACGAGCAGATGGTATGTAAGGGTAACTGCGAGCGTATCGGCGACGCAGGTTCCTTTATCGGCCACAAGACAGCCGACGGCAGAGAGATGAAGAAAGAAGTTGTAATGCCGGACCATACCGCTGCATTTTTACAGGTTAAGGAAGCGCTCCTTGATAAAGAGGTAGGTGTTATTTCCGACCTTTCCGAGGTTTCCGCAATCGGTCACAGAATCGTTCAGGGCGGTGCAATTTTCAGCGAGTCCGTACTTGTTGACGAAAAGGTTATCGAGGGTATAGAGAGTCTTATTCCTCTTGCACCTTTACATAATAAGGGTCACGTTCAGGCTATCCGCGGATGCTTCCAGGTATTCGGTGACTCTACCCCTGAGGTTGTAGTATTCGATACTGCCTTCCATTCCACAATGCCCCCAAAGGCATTTATGTACGCAGTACCCTATGAGTACTATGAAAAATATCAGGTTCGCCGCTACGGCTTCCACGGCACATCTCACCGTTATGTCAGCGGTGAAATGGCAGTTAAGCTCGGCCGCGATATTAAGGACTTAAAGCTCATCACCTGCCATATCGGTAACGGCTCCTCAATTACAGCTATTGACGGCGGCAAGGTTATCGACACCTCAATGGGTCTTACTCCCCTTGACGGCTTTATGATGGGTACCCGAAGCGGAACACTCGACCCCTCGGTTGTTACCTTTATCGCTGAGAAAGAGGGCATAACTCCCCAGGAGATGAGCCAGCTTCTCAACAAGAAGAGCGGCCTCTTAGGCATCTCGGGCGTATCCTCTGATGACCGTGACGTCAGCGCAGCGGAGCTGGCCGGCAACGAGCGTGCTCATCTTGCTCACGAGATGCTCTACTATCAGATTGCAAAGTACATCGGC
>JAQXHW010000160.1 GCA_029007475.1 Oscillospiraceae bacterium
CTGAAATTCGCAGACAGGGACTCTCAAACAGAGAGGAAAGCTACCTTGAGGGCTATGCCTACTGCATTAAAAATTCCATTAAAGACGGCAATCTGCGAAATTCTCCCATTATTGTTTAGCACTTGACAAAACCCTAAAGCGCTACATAATCACATCAGTAAAAACGCTGCCGCCGGGTAGTGAATATTTTTAATAAACATTCGTTTACACATCGTTAGGTCGTAAAAGATGTGTACGCGAATGTTTATTTTTGTATTCTAATTGCTTTTTTCTAAGCTATATAATATAATTAAGATGTCAAAAATATTTGACGAATTTCCGAAAGGAGGTAAAGCGAATTTTCGCTTAACACTACTATGAATTGTCCAAACTGTAACAACGAAATAAAAGAAAATCAAAAGTTCTGCAAAAATTGCGGCGCAGCTCTTGAGGGTTTATCTGCACCTGAGACATATGAGCCAAAAGCTGTTGCAGAAGATACCCTTGACAGCGAAGCTGAAAAAGCCGATACTCCCACAGAGGAAGTAACCGTTGTGGAGGAGCCTGCCGATGTATCAGCCGAAACCTATAACACGAATACAGCCGCCGAATCAGATACGGCAGAAAACTCAGAAGCTGCCCCCACGGAGCCTCAAAAGCCTCAAAAAAAGTTTAACTGGAAAAAGTTCTTGGCTATTACTGTTCCCATTGTTGCCGTATTGCTCATAATAGCTTTTAACCTTAATCTGTTTATCGGTTATGCAGTAAAGCTTTTCGGCACACCTGCTCAGTACATGGCATACGTTGAGAGTAAATCCGTCTCCTCTCAGGTGAAATCCTCCCTCGCTTTTTATAATAACTTGAGCGAAAACCTGGACTTCAAGGGCAGCAACACCACCGAGCTGAAGCTTTCCCTCTCTGACAAGGGCTTTGAAGTAATCGAAAACCTCGTGAAAATGAGCTCCGGCGGAGATATCTCTCAGCTTGAATTTCTTAAGGATATCGGTATTACACTTGAAACCGATACTAACGGCGACATTTCCGAGGCTAAGGCTACCGTCTACATAGGCGACAACAAAATCCTCTCTGTCGACTACTATCTTGACAAGAACGAGAACATGCTCTATATGGGCATACCGGAGCTTTCACAGGAATACATAAAAATCCCCTACTCCCCGGATATGCTTAACTCCTTAATGTCAATGTTTTACCCCGTCGACTCGGATATCTCCGATGAAGCTGAATACGACTTCGTTCCGGGCGCTGCAGAGCCTGACCCCGAAGTATCCGCCGACACCCTCATGACTGTCATAAAGGATATTATGCCTACCGAAAAAGAGCTTAGGGAGTCTCTCACTAAGTATATCAAGACTGCTCTCAACTGTGTTGACGATGCAAAAATGGATACTACCGACCTCACCGTTGACGGTATAACAAATAATGTAACTCAGATTACCGTTGACATTGATACTGAGCTTATGATTAGAATGACTCTTGCCGTTATAAAGGATATGAGAAACGACAAGAACCTTGAAAACATACTGAATCGTGCTCAGAAGTCCATTGAGGAGAATATCGCTCCCATAGGCGAGGACATCTATGAGGCATTCGTAAACTTACTTGACGAGGGTATCAAAGGCTTAGAAGAGTTACTCGAAAACAATAATTTCCCGAACGAATCAATCTGCGTGATTCAGACTTATGTAAACTTCTGGCATGAGGTTGTAGGTCATGCCCTCACTGTTAATAACGGTTACGGCGAACAGCAGAAGTACCTCACCGCAACGGTCACAAACGGCAACGAATTCAGAAGCATCAGCGAAAATCCCGCAGGCTTTGTTGTTAGCGGAAAGGGTACCCAAAACGGCGGAGTAATTAACGGTGATTACACCTACTCCTACAACAGATTAGGCGATAAACTCGACCTTTTGAAAATCTCATATATTGATTTTAGCGCGAAGGATTTTGAGAACGGCAACCTTAAGGGCTCAATGGTTATCACTCCCTTAGAAGGTCTTATAAATGAGTTAGAGTCAGAACTTGATTTGGACGACAGCGTGACTTCTTTACTATCCCTCTCAAACCTCTCCTTTAGGGTGGATTTGGATATTAACCGAAACAAGGCCAACTCCGCAGTCAGCATCTTATCCGGCGAAAATTCCCTTATAACGCTATCTCTGGGAACAGAGAAAAAAGAGCAAAAGAGCATCACTCTCCCCCAAAATACCGTCACCCTCGACGACGAGGACGATTTGAATAATTGGATTATGGGCTTTGATTTCTCTGAGCTTGCCGACAATCTTGAGAAAACCGATATTCCCAAGGAGATTGTTCTTGCAATCAGAATGCTCAGCTTTATGCCCATGGATGTCACGTAATATTCCGATTCTCATTTGTCACATCAACACATATACGAACGCAAAAACAGCACTTCAAAATTTTGAAGTGCTGTTTCTATTTACTCTTACTTGGGCTTATTATTGAATTTTTATTCTAAACCTAAGAGTCTTTCTGCGTTTTTGCAGAGGATTTTTTCCTGCTCCTCTTGAGTTAATTTCACCTTCATAAATCGTTCAACCTCAGCTGAAGAATCCCACATAGGAAAATCCGTACCGAAAAGAAGCCTATCGGCGCCGTAGGCATGAATGAGCTTTTCAAAAAGCTCAGGACTCATAAGCGCAGAAGATGAGGAAGTATCACACATACAGTTTGTATCCTTCAGATACTCATAAGCCTCCTCCCAAACGGACCAACCGCCGAAATGAGCACCGATAATCTGAAGATCGGGGAACATCTTGCAGATATTTGCCACACGTCTGGGGTGAGAATAATCGTAGCGATAGTCGCCGCAGTGCAGAAGCAGAGGGAGCTTACCCTGAATATAGTCGTAAAGAGGGAACATTCTCTCGTCATCCACATTAAACATCTGAGTATCGGGGTGCAGCTTAATTCCCTTGAGTCCTAAGTCAATAATTCTCTGAGCCTCGCCTATCTTATCCTCATAGTCCTGATGGAGAGTACCAAAGCCTAAGAGCTTTTCGGGGTGCGCGTCAACGCTTGCTTTTACGAAATCGTTTATGGTTTCAACCTGAGCAGGATTTGTGGCAACGGAGTGGATAACGCATCGGTCAATTCCGGCTTTTTCGGAGACTTTGAGCAGATTTTCAAGAGAGCCTACCCTCTCCATTTTAATATCATAGAAGTTACCAATGGCCATGGTTGCGCGCTCGGCAATCTTGTCAGGGTAAATGTGGGTATGAAAGTCGATAATCTTCACATAAAACATCCTAACATTATATAATCACGGGAGAAATCCGTGTCAAAAACTAAGTTATTATAGCAAATGAGAACGTATTCGTCAATAACGAAGAAATAAGTACAGAAGAAATAAGTACGCCTTAATGACAAATTCTTGAGGTTTTGCATTGACTGTAACAAGATAATTCGTCTGTTCTTAGAGGAATTGATACATAAAAATCGACAAGCCCTTAAACGAGCTTGTCGATTTTGGCGCGCTGCGGGGGACTCGAACCCTCGACCTACTGGTTCGTAGCCAGTTACTCTATCCAGCTGAGCTAGCAGCGCAAGTAATTTTCACTACCACGATATAATACCACATTCAAAAGAAAAATGCAAGCAAAAATATGATTATTTATTGAGTTTTTCTAAAGATTAATTTGGTGAATACAACGAAAAAACGGGTATATATATAAAGATAAATACTTATTTATCTCAGTACAATCTTTATTCCGGTTTATCCCCTCTTTACAGCAAACCCTGAGCAAAAGCCGTGACGCGTTGCCGGTAAATATATCAAGGCAAGCTGATTTTGTACTTAGATGATAACTAAATTGTCCGCTTACTTCACGGATAATTCCGTAGGAAAAACGGCTCTCCGAACCGGAGAGCCGTTTACTGCTTTGATATTAGGTTTCGGTAGTAAGGATAATTCCTTAGAATACCGAAAATTACTCGTTGATAGCGATAACTGCGCCTGAACCAACTGTTCTACCGCCCTCACGGATAGCGAAACGAAGACCAACTTCGATAGCGATAGGAGTGATAAGCTCAACGTCCATCTCTACGTTATCTCCGGGCATGCACATCTCTGTGCCCTCGGGAAGAGTAATGGTACCTGTAACGTCAGTTGTTCTGAAGTAGAACTGGGGACGATAGTTGTTGAAGAAAGGTGTGTGACGGCCGCCCTCGTCCTTAGTAAGAACGTAAACCTGACCACGGAACTTGGTGTGGGGGTTGATTGAGCCGGGCTTTGCAAGAACCTGACCTCTTTCGATGTCGCTTCTCTGAACGCCACGGAGGAGAGCACCGATATTGTCACCAGCTTCAGCGTAGTCGAGGAGCTTTCTGAACATTTCGATA
>JAQXHW010000161.1 GCA_029007475.1 Oscillospiraceae bacterium
GGCAATATGTACTGTGTCGCAGGCCTGCGCTCTATGAGGGTTTTCCTCGTCTATTGCATCAACAAGCTCCCCTACCCTGTTATCTATTCTGACTCCTGCTTTGTAAACCGAGTTGATTTTTACTTTTTTTACATCATCGAGAAGAACAAAATCAGCCTCGAAGCCGGGTGCAATCGCACCCTTGGTCTTAAGTCCGAAATAGGCTGCGGCGTTAAAGGAAGCCATTTTATATGCACATACCGGGTCAGCGCCGAGACTTATGGCTCTGCGTATGATATAGTCAATATGTCCGTCAAGGGATAGCTCGCCGGGGTGCTTATCATCGGTAGCAAGCATACATCTATGGCAGTAAGGTCTCTTAAAAAGTCCCTTTAATCCCTCAAGATTTTTGCCTGCTGTGCCCTCTCTAATCATTATATATTGACCGAGAGCGATTTTTTCCACGGCTTCAGCTTCGTTTACACATTCATGGTCTGTGCCGATACCTGCACCGACATAGGCCGAAAGCTGTTTGCCGCTGAGCGCGGGTGCGTGGCCGTCGATTAGCTTCTCGTGCTTTCTTGCAAGCTCTAACTTTGCTATAACATTTTTATCCCCATAGATTACGCCGGGGAAATTCATCATCTCGGCAAGTCCCAAAACTCTGGGTCTTGAGAGCATTTCTTCCATATCCTCTAAGGTAAGGTCTGCCCCCGATTCATCAAAGGGGGTTGCAGGCACGCAGGAGGGTACCATAAGATATACGTCTAAGGGAAGGTTTTTCGTCTCCTCATAAATATAGTCAAAGCCGGTTTTTCCCAGCACATTTGTAATCTCGTGAGGGTCGGTAACTACTGCTACCGTGCCATGAGGAACAACCGCCTTACAGTACTGCTTGGGAGAAATAACAGAGCTTTCAAGATGAGTATGTCCGTCGATAAAACCGGGAACTAAGGTCTTTCCTTCGCCCTCAATCTCATTTTCTCCTTCGTAATCTCCAACGCCCACAATAACTCCGTTTTTAACGGCGATATCAGCCTTTTCAAAGCTTTCGGTAAACACATTTAGATAGCTTACGTTCTTAATTACCAAATCGGGCAGGGTGAAGCTCTGAGCCGAGGAGATATTCTCCGCTAAGTTTTTAGCTATATCCATACTGATAACATCCTTTCGGAAAGCAAAAGCTGCTTTAATCTATAATTAATTATACATAGCCTCGGAGCAAAAATCAAGGACTTAAAAACACCGCCTCTTACGAAGCGGTGTATAAATTAATACCTGACTATATAATTCTGTACCTTATTATGGGGGCGTTATTTCAGCCTCACAATACAAAGATTCTTATTTCTTGGAGGTATCAGATATCTCCCGCGCCTTTTTTGAAGCGTCTTTTATCGAGAGCACAATACCAACGGCGAAAATCACAATACCCACGCCTAAGGTAATCAGAAAGATTAACAGATTGTGGTTTATAATTTGTGCGGATACGGAGGCGATAGCTTCATTACCCCCGCAGATTGTATTCCAAAGAGTCGGAATTGCGCCCGAAATAAACGCGGTCAAAGCGGTAATTATTCCAACTAAGCCAATACTCAATCCGGCGCCGACAAGGCCTCTCCTTGCCTTACACAGAATTACGGCAAGGACAGCAAATACCGCTGCAAGGACATACATTGCTATTATTGAAACATAAGATACTCCGTACTCTACAGAATACATTACAGCAGGGTCGTTCTCACGGAGAGTTGCAGGATATATCTCGGGAGTTTCCGCAATAACACTGCTTGCAAGAAGCTCATATTCCTCGCGGGTGAGGTATGTATCGAAAGCCCTCTCAAAGACAGCGCTGTTTCGGTAGAAAATGTCTGCCAAATCATGAGGAGTGAATGAGAAATAATTTGTGCCGTTATATACGTCCTCGGCATAGCGGCTAAACAGCTTGGCTATATCCTCTACCACACCCTCATCAGAGAAAAACTCTCTCATGCGGTTGTCGGTAACCTTAATATCGAAGCCTGTCTCAAGGTTATAGCAAAGGTTATCGTAAAGATTGCTGTATTCATTAGCGGAAGAATCCTCGATCAAGGGAATTTCCGAGAGAACGGTTACCATATCGACCTCGGAAATAATCTCCTCTAAGGCAGTTTTCGTTGTGGAGTTTCGAACACTTAAAAGAATTGTTGGAGCAAGGGTAAAAGCGAAAATGAGCAGACTAAGAAAAGCTGTAATAAGAATTGCCGCAACAGCGGGAAGCTCTCCCTTTTTGCCCTTGTCCTTCGCCGCGTCTTTTTCCTTGCTTTTGCTCTTTTTAGATTTTTGGGATTTCTCGTTCTTGCTGTTTTTCTCATTAGCAGAAGAAGCCGCTTTCTCCGAGGTACAAACAGGACAAAGCCCCGTCTGCGGGTCAAGGGCTGTGCCGCAGTTCATACAAAAGCCCCTAAACATTACAGGCTTCTCCTGTGCTTCGGGAATACCCTCAGCAGCTAATGCTTCGGTTTCCTGAGAAGCTGTATCCTCTTGACTGACAATATCAAAAGACTCGGCTTCTTTAGCTAACTTACTCTCAAGCTCTGCCGAATCACAGTTTGGGCAAAGTCCAAATTCAGGATTTAAGGCAGTTCCGCATTTCTTGCAAAAATTAGCCATATTTATTCTCCTTTGTTTTATACCTTATACTCTTGCGCCGCAATTCTCACAAAATGCTGCATTATCAGCAAGCCTTGCGCCGCATTTCTCGCAAAAAGCAGGTCTTGCGGTAACAATGGGCGTAGGTTCTGCGCTCGGAACCTTTGCGCCGCAATTTTCACAGAAGAAGCTGTCAGCCTCGAGCTTTGCGCCGCAGGTCTCGCAGAACATTAAGCCGTTTGTTACTGGTGTTTCCTCTATGACGGGAATTTCATCTGCAACGGATATTTCGTCTACGGCAGGTGCTGCAAACGAAGCAGTTGCTTCCTCTGCTGACGGAGTGGTCTTAGCCTCGGCAGGTGCAGGAGCTTCCGACACAGGAGCAACAGGCTCAGAGTTTATTCTTGCGCCGCAGTTTTCGCAGAATATACTGTCAGCCTCGAGCTTTGCGCCGCAGGTCTCGCAGAACATTAAGCCGTTTGTTATAGGTGCTTCCTCTATGACGGGAGTTTCATCTGCAACAGGTGTTTCCTCTATCTCCGGAGTTTCGTCTGCAACAGGAATTTCATTCACAACAGGTATCTGAGCCGCAACAGGTGTTTCCTCTGCAGGAGCGGGAGCAACCTCATCGGTTACAGGGGCTTTTGCCACAGATGGCACAGGTGCATTAATTGGAGTACCGCAATTTGCGCAGAAATTAAGACCCTCAGCAACAACTTCGCCGCAGGTAACGCATCTCTTTCTATTATCGGCAGGCATCTCCTGCTTAGGAGCAGCACTTCCGCAGTTGGGGCAGAAAGCGTAACCCTTGGGAAATTCCTTTAAGCAGTTCTCGCAGAGCGCAACGCCTCTGATATCTCTGATAGTCTTCTCTGCCTCGGCGTTTTCCTTTAAGGAATTGCGGATAACCTTCACGCTGTCTGCAAATTCCTCCTCAGGATTGTCGCCGTATTTTTTTAAGTAAATCTCACCTATTTGAATATAAAACTGATTAATTCTGCTGTTGTTTACCGCGATTTCCTTTTGAAGTCTGTTTATCTCCGCTTTGTTAGCGGCGGGGCTTCCCATATCGTTATAATTTGCCATTGGTGTATCCTCCTGAATATTCATTATGCAGGTTAATTTTACCACAATCCTTCTGCCTTATCAACATTTTATTTCACATAATTTTTGTTTCAGGAAATTATCATTGTGCAGGCTCATTCTTTATGATAGAATAATTATCAAAGAAATAAAACTGAGTGATAATATGAAAAAGACATACCTTAACCGATTAATATGCCTTGTGCTTTCCCTTGTTCTTATAATTTTCCTAACAGGTTGTCAAGGCGCACCCTTAGGCTCAAAGACAGATGAGTTTTTCGCCCTTGATACGGTAATAAATCTTACCGCCTACGCAGACAATCCCAAAGCCTGCATAGAAGCAGGAAAAGCCGAGATAAGACGTCTTGATTCCTTACTCTCCGTCACGAAAAAAGGCAGCGATATATTCAAAATCAACAACTCCGAGGGAGAGGAAACCGAAGTTTCGGCCGAAACCTATCAACTTCTGGAAAAAGCCTTGGAGATTTCCTCCTTAACTTCGGGAAAATTTGACCCCACACTTCGAAATCTTTCCTCACTTTGGGGCTTTGGCACAGAAAGCGCCCATGTACCTACACAAAGCGAAATAGAAAGCTCACTTAAAACTGTGGGCATTGAAAATATAGTTCTTTCAAAAAATAAAGTTAAGCTGCTAAACAATACAAAGATTGATTTAGGCGGTATCGCAAAAGGATATATTGCCGATAAAGCCGCCGAAGCTATGATAAATGCAGGGATGAGCTACGGCATTATCAACTTAGGCGGAAATGTTCGCACGGTAGGCACAAAGCAGGATAAAGCCCCTTGGAAAATTGGGGTAAAGTATCCCGACACAAATTCTCATTTTCTCATAGTTGAATGTGAGGATATCTCTATCGTTACTTCCGGTGGATATCAGCGTAAATTCACGGAAAACAGCAAAACCTACCACCACATTCTAAATCCCGAAACAGGCTATCCTGCTGACTCAGATATTAAGTCTGTTACCGTAATAGGAAAAGACGGCACCCTCTGCGACGGACTGTCAACGGCTCTTTTCGTGGGTGGCTCTGAATTTTCAAAGGAGCTATGCCAAGATAATAAAAACTTTGACATCATAATACTTACTGAAAATGACGAAATTCTGGCAAGCGAAAATCTCAGAGGAAGGCTCACACTTGAATCTCCCTATCAAAACATGAAAATCACTTATATTGACAGCGCAGAGTAAAGCCTGTACCGTTTTCACATTCTCGGCACTTTCAAAATAAAATATACTGTCACGGTATAAAGCATAAGAACCTTGGCAAAAATATTTACAAACAAAGTGTCGGAGTGAAATGAATGAACATAAAAAGAGGAGATATCTACTACGCAGATTTAAGTCCTGTTGTCGGAAGTGAACAAGGCGGTGTACGTCCTGTGCTCATAGTTCAAAACAACATGGGCAACAAATACAGCCCCACGGTAATTGCCGCCGCTATTACAAGTCAGCAGTCAAAGGCAAATATTCCTACCCATATTACTATTGAGAGCGATTCCTCGGGTCTCTCGAAAAACAGCGTAGTGCTTTTGGAGCAGGTACGCACTATTGACAAGCAACGGCTCAAGGAGAAAATGGGCTCGATAGGTCAAAGCACTATGAACAGAATTGACGAGGCAATTTCGATTTCCATGGGACTTACCGCTCACTGATTTTACCATAGGAAATATGAGGAAAAAAGGGGAAATAAAAACCTCTTGACATTATTCTGCCTGATGTTGTATAATAACCAAAGAAAACTGAATATCCGCTTATCCAGAGTGACTGAGGGAACAGGCCCTATGAAGTCCGGCAACCTGCTTTTTTGTAAGGTGCCAAATCCTGCGGAGTACCGAAAGATGAGTTTGTTTGCCGCTGTCGGACTTCGACAGCGGCGTTTTTTATTAGGTAAGAACAAATTTTTAATACAAAGGAGAAAGAATATGGCAAGAAATCTTTTTACCTCAGAGTCCGTAACCGAGGGTCATCCCGACAAGGTCTGCGACCAGATTTCCGACGCAATTTTAGACAGCATTCTGAAGCTTGACAAAAATGCTCACGTCGCTTGTGAGACTACCGCCACCACAGGCGTTATTAATATTATGGGTGAAATCACCGCCGACTGCGATATTGACGCAGAGAAAATTGCAAGAGAGGTAGCCTGCGATATCGGCTACAATAACGATGCCTGCGGCTTTAACGGCAACACCTGCAAGGTTAATGTACTCCTCGATAAGCAGTCGGGCGATATTGCCATGGGAGTTAATAATTCCTATGAGTTAAAGGACGGCGAAGCTGACACTTTGAATCAGCTCGGCGCAGGTGACCAGGGTATGATGTTCGGCTTTGCCTGTGACGAAACTCCCGAGCTTATGCCCCTGCCTATTTCTTTAGCCCACAAGTTAAGCTACCGGCTTGCTCAGGTTAGAAAGGACGGCACTCTACCCTACCTCTATCCTGACGGCAAAACTCAGGTTTCCGTTGAGTACGAGGACGGCAATCCCGTTAGAATCGACACTGTAGTCGTTTCAACTCAGCACTCAGAGGAGGTTACTCTCGAAACTATCCGCGAGGATTTACTCGAGCACGTTATTAAACCCGTTATCCCCGAAAACCTCCTTGATGAAAACACAAAGTATTTCATAAACCCCACCGGCCGCTTTGTTATCGGAGGTCCCTGCGGCGACTCAGGTCTTACCGGCAGAAAGATTATTGTTGATACATACGGCGGATATTCTCGTCACGGCGGCGGCGCATTCTCTGGCAAAGACCCCACAAAGGTTGACCGCAGCGCAGCATACTACTGCCGCTATATTGCAAAGAATATTGTAGCTGCCGGAATTGCTAAAAAGTGCGAGGTACAGCTTGCTTATGCTATCGGCGTGGCAAAGCCTGTTTCCGTTTTTGTTGATACCTTCGGTACCTCAAAATACTCAAACGAGGAAGTTTCAAAGGCTGTCGAAAAAGTATTTGACTGCCGTCCCAGCTCAATTATTAAAGAGCTTAATCTACTTAACACCACCTACAGACCTCTTGCCTCCTACGGTCACTTAGGTCGCACGGAGTTCTCGGTTAAGTGGGAGGACACCGACAAGGCTCAGGAGCTTATCGCCGCTCTAAAATAATCTCTTAAATTATCAGAATAATAAAACGCTATCCCGAGTAAAATCGAGATAGCGTTTATCTTTATCTTTCGTCTTTTGTGGCTTCGTCTGAGCTTGCAGGGAAATTTTCCATCTCCTTGCACTCTATTCCGTACTTCGACAGCAGTTCAACGACCTTATTGTATAGCACCGTATCCGCAGGCTCAGCGGTATCGGTAATCAGAGCTACTGTAGAAAGCTCTCCTTTTTCCCTTATGGTATCAAGATAAGTTTTCAGTCCCTCTAAATCAACCGTTGTTCCGTCCTCAAGCCTTATCTTATCTCCCAAAACCGTAACTGTGATAAATTGAGGCTCTCCTGTACTCTCAGTGTTGTGAGTACATCTGTCCGTTACAATAAATGTTCCCACAATGGCAACGGCAAAAACCAAAACGATAATTCCCACACGGAGAATGTTTTTTCCTATGGTAGTTTTCTTTTTATCCGTAGTATTATTTTTCTTTCTTGTCATAATAGCTCTCCTCAATAGTTTTCCTTTACAGTATATATTGGAATTTTCTTTATAACAGGCAAAATAATATAGTTTGCAAGACCCGTGAGAGTACCGGTTAGAATTGATGCTCCGCAAAGAATCGGAAAATATGCGTAAATTCCGTCGCTGACTATAATGTAAGCCACTAAAAGCTGACCCATATTATGCATAAATGCTCCTGCTACTCCAACCCCTAAAGCACCAAAGGAGGTTTTCCGGCTTCTTATAAGCAAAAACATCACCGATACCGAGAAAAATCCTCCCGAAAGGCTCATAAGAAAAGCCGTAAAGCCTCTTGTAATAAGTGCAAAAACCGCCTTAAATATCACAACTGCAAGGGAGGACGGCAGGGGAAGAAGCTCCAAAGCAAACATTACAACGATATTTGAAAGTCCCAGCTTCATACCCGGCATAACGAAAGGAAAATCGGGAATCAGACTCTCTAAAAAGGAAAGAGCTATTGAGACGGCACAGAGCAGAGCAGTAAGCGCCAAAGACCTCGCGTTATAGGAATTTTGAAATCTTTTCTCGCTCATATCATCACCCCGTTACCCCATCCACCGAGGGAGGTAAGTTTTTCGCAACTATTCTTAGGGAAACAGCCGCAGGCAAGCACACCGCAGACTCTCCGCTTTTGCTGATCACTCCTCGATTGACGCAAAGCCTGTCGGGGCATTCTGACTCTTTGAAGCATATACCCTTAGGGGTGACATATAATACAACAGGTAAGTCTCCCTCAACTGAAATCTCGTAAGGAGCTGAAACGGAGTTAAGGCTTACGGTATTAACAAGCTCTCCGTGAACCTTTATTTCAGCGTAAAGCTCTCCCTCTGCTTTCGGCAAAAAAAGCAAAACAAAACCTATGGCAGTACACAGTAAAACAATACCCAATACAAAAATATCGGGCAGAGAGAAAAATTTCCTGTTTTTGCCGTTATCTTGCGTTCTCATAATAGCCTTCTACCTACTCTTGATTTAAGAACATCATATCACAAAGCCAATAATTTTTCAATGTAATTAATTTTGCTCAACTTATTCTTGACAACAAAAGCCTATTATGATAGAATTGTATTCGTTCGATACGGAGAGGTGTCCGAGCGGTTTAAGGAGCTAGTCTTGAAAACTAGTGATACCGAAAGGTACCAAGGGTTCGAATCCCTTCCTCTCCGCCAAAAGTTCATAACACGAATGTGTTTTGATATATTCACCATGCGGAGGATTACTCAAGTGGTGAAGAGGCTCCCCTGCTAAGGGAGTAGGTCGGGTAACCGGCGCGAGAGTTCGAATCTCTTGTCCTCCGCCAAAAAAAGAAGTAACTTTTGTCTACCAAAAGTTACTTCTTTTTTTATCCAAGCCGCAGGCTTGGCATATCATCACGCGTCAGCGTGTATATCATCGCCGTAGGCGCATATCATCAGCCGAAGGCTGTATTACCTGCGGCTTG
>JAQXHW010000162.1 GCA_029007475.1 Oscillospiraceae bacterium
TTCGGCCTCTTTGCTACGGAAAAACTCCCGACGGAATGTATGTGGTGGCCTCCGAAAGCTGTGCAATTACTGCGGTGGGCGGCGAGGTTATTCGTGACGTGGAGCCCGGAGAAATTCTTGTTTTCAGCAATAACGGCGTAGTCTCCAGAAAGGAGCACTGCGGTAAAAAGGCTAAGTAGCTCTGCATTTTCGAATACATTTATTTTGCCCGTCCCGACTCAGTAATTGACGGTGTTTCTGTTCATACCGCAAGGGTAAGAGCCGGCCGCGTTCTCGCAAAAACTCATCCGGCAGAGGCGGATATTGTTATAGGAGTGCCGGATTCGGGGCTTGACGCCGCCCTTGGTTACAGTCAGGAATCAGGTATTCCTTACGGCATAGGTCTTATTAAAAACAAGTACATAGGAAGAACTTTTATTGCACCGGGAAATCGCCTTGACAAGGTAAAGATTAAGCTGGCTGCCGTGACGGACGCCGTAAAGGACAAACGGGTGGTGCTTATCGACGACTCTATCGTTCGCGGAACAACCTGCGGACGAATTGTAAAGCTGCTTCGGGATGCGGGAGCAAAGGAAATTCATGTTCGGATTTCTTCCCCTGCTTTTTTGCACCCCTGCTATTACGGTACGGATATTGATTCCGAAGAACACTTGATTGCCTGCAAGCACACGGTTTCTGAGATTGCCGATATTATCGGAGCGGATTCCCTTGGATATCTTCCCTTAGAAAGCCTCTCTGTTTTGACCGGAAACGATAAGTTCTGCAACGCTTGTTTCGGCGGTAAATATCCCACAAGGATTCCGAAAGATACACGAAAAAACAGATTTGAGCAGCGATTATCCGAAAAAAAGAAATAAGGTGTCAAAAATGACAATGGAATATAACAAGAAGATTATTTTGGAGGACGGGCAGGAATATTACGGTTACGGTTTCGGTGCCGATAAATCCTCAGTTTTGGAGATTGTGTTTAACACTTCAATGGTCGGTTACCAGGAGATACTCTCCGACCCCTCATATACCTATCAGGCGGTGGTGATGACCTATCCGCTGATTGGTAATTACGGTATGGCGAATGACGATTTTGAACGTGATACGCCCACTATCGGCGCTTTGATTGTCCGTGAATACAACGATGAGCCTTCAAATTTCAGAAGTGCCAAAACCCTTGATTCGGTTATGAAAGAGTTTGGTATTGCGGGTATTTACGGTATTGACACAAGAAAGCTCAACAGGTCTATCCGTGACTTTGGTTCCCGCAAGGTTTTGATAACCGATGCCTGCGTTTCCCTCGAAGAAGGACTTAAAATTCTGAAAAAAACCGATATTCCCCACGATGCCGTATCTCGCGTAAGCTGTCATAAGATTATTACTTCCCAAGCGGAAAAGCAGAAGTATCATGTGGTTGCTATTGACTGCGGAATGAAAATGAATATTGTACGCTCTCTGAATAAAAAAGACTGCAAGGTTACCGTTGTTCCGTGGAATACGTCCGCGGAAGAAATTATGAAGCTGAAGCCCGACGGTATTTTTATTTCGAACGGACCGGGGGACCCAAAAGATGTGACCGAAACAGTTGATACCGTAAAAGAGCTTATCGGTAAACGTCCGATATTCGGTATATGTCTCGGCCATCAGATTATCTCCCTGGCAAAAGGCGCTAAAACGTATAAGATGAAGTTCGGACATCGCGGAGGAAATCATCCGGTACGGAATTTAGAAACAGGCAAAATTGAAATCACTTCGCAAAATCATTCCTATGCAGTGGATGCAGAGAGTATTGCGGCAACGGATTTGACGGTTACCCATATAAATTTGCTTGACAACACCGTTGAGGGCGTGAAATGCGATAAAGATAAGCTGCTAAGCGTTCAGTATCATCCCGAAAGCGCTCCCGGCCCTCAGGACAGCGACTACCTTTTTGACCGCTTTATTGCTATGATTCAAAAGGAGCAAGAAAATGCCTAAAAGAACAGATATAAAAAGAATACTCGTAATTGGCTCCGGTCCTATTGTTATCGGTCAGGCGGCAGAATTTGATTATGCCGGCACACAGGCTTGTCTGGCACTAAAGGAAGAGGGATACGAGGTTATTCTATGTAATTGCAACCCTGCTACTATTATGACCGATACCTCTATTGCGGATAAGGTGTATATGGAGCCGCTTACTTTGGAATATATTGCAAAAATTATCCGTTATGAACGTCCCGACGCAATTCTGCCCGGTATCGGCGGCCAGACGGGACTTAATCTTGCAATTCAGCTTGAAAAGAAAGGCATACTTGCAGAATGTAATGTGGAGCTTCTCGGTACAAAGAGCGAGAGTATTGAGCGTGCAGAGGACAGAGAGATGTTCAAGGAACTCTGCGAAAG
>JAQXHW010000163.1 GCA_029007475.1 Oscillospiraceae bacterium
AGAGGGAGAAAGAGTTTATCGCTCTTGCAGAGGAGAAAAAACTGCCTCTGATAATCGCCCATAATAAGGCCGATTTATTAGGTGAAATTCCCGCGACAAAGGATAATAATATATGGGTAAGCGCGGTAGACAAAATTAACATTAACGAGATGAAAGAACTCCTTGCAAGCCTCTCAAAGTCAGCAAAAAACGAGAGAAAGATTGTCTCTGACCTGCTTGATAAAGGCGATGTGGTTGTTTTAGTTACCCCTATCGACGAATCAGCCCCCAAGGGCAGACTCATACTTCCTCAACAGCAGACTATCCGAGATATTCTTGATAAGGGCTGTATAGCAATAGTCACTCAGGTTGAGGAGCTCTCAAAAACCCTTGAAAGTCTCAAAAATCCTCCTAAAATGGTGATAACCGACTCCCAGGCTTTCAAAAAGGTTTCATCTCTTGTACCCGAGAGTATACCGCTTACTTCCTTTTCAATTCTGTTTGCACGCTATAAGGGAAATCTCCCTGCACAAATTAAGGGTGCGGCTGTGCTGTCAAAGCTTGTGGACTCGGATAAAGTGCTTATCGCAGAGGGTTGTACCCACCACCGACAATGCGGAGATATCGGCACGGTAAAGATGCCTATGTGGATAAGAAGGCACAGCGGCAAGAATCCCGAATTTCATTTTACCTCGGGCGGAGAATTCCCGAAGGACTTGAGTGAATATAGGCTTGTGGTTCATTGCGGCGGCTGTATGCTGAATGAAGCGGAAATAAAGCACCGAGTAATGACGGCTGAGAAAGCGAATGTACCTGTCGTCAATTACGGAGTGGCAATTGCCCAAATGAACGGAATTCTTTATCGAAGCCTTGAGCTTTTCCCCGATGTACTAAAACTGCTTGATGAATAATATTAAAAGCCGAAGTGTGAATACTTCGGCTTTAACTATTTATGTGGAACTTTTAATTTTTGAATATGTGAGAATTTTCGTTTTGAGCAACGGTACAGATATTTCGTACAGCGGCAAAGCTTGTATCAAAACCCTTTCATGGTAAGTGAAATACGCTTTTTCTGAACGTCAACCGAAAGCACCTTTACCTTTACGATATCGCCGACTTTCAGAACTTCTGAGGGGTGCTTGATGAACTTATCGCAGATTTGGGAAATGTGAACCAATCCGTCCTGATGTACCCCGATATCAACGAATGCGCCAAAGTCGATAACATTTCGAACTGTGCCGGTCATCTCCATTCCTTCGCGCAAATCCTCCATACCCATAACATCGGTGCGAAGCACAGGCTGGGGTAAGCTCTCACGGGCATCGCGACCGGGTCTTTGAAGCTCATCCAAAATATCGTTTAGTGTAGGCACACCGATGCCAAGCTCTGCGGCAACGGCGGCTGTGTCAGTAATCTTTTCGCGGATATCATTAATTCCGCCGTCCGCTACATCTTTTTCCGAGTATCCTAAGAGCTTTAAGAGAGCCTTAGCGGCTTTATATGATTCGGGGTGAACTGCGGTATTGTCGAGAGGTTCCTTGCCGTTGGGAACTCGCAGGAAGCCGGCACATTGTTCATACGCTTTGGGACCTAATTTGGGAACCTTCTTAAGCTCAGTCCTACTCTCAAATTTTCCGTTTTCCTCGCGGTAGGCAACAATGTTTTTGCAAACGGCAGAAGAGAGTCCGGCAATACGGCTGAGAAGTGCGGGAGAAGCTGTGTTTAGGTCGGCCCCCACAGAGTTTACGCAGTCCTCAACAACTCCGTCGAGAGCCTCGCCTAAACGTTTTTGGGGCATATCGTGCTGATACTGACCGATACCGATAGATTTCGGGTCAATCTTAACAAGCTCTGCAAGAGGGTCTTGCAGACGTCTTGCTATGGAAACGGCGCTTCTTAAGGTAAGGTCAAGCTCGGGTAATTCGTCAGCGGCGAGCTTGCTCGCAGAGTAAACAGAAGCTCCTGCTTCGTTTACAATCGTGTAGGCAAGGTCATTTTTCCCCGATTCGGCGATTACCTCTGCGGCGAAGATTTCGGTCTCCTTGCTTGCGGTACCGTTTCCGATAGAAAGGACGGTTGCACCGTATCTTTTAATGAGCCTAAGGAGCTTTTCCTTGGATTCTTTCACTTTGCTTTCAGAGTGGGTGGGATAGATAACGTCGGTATCAAGCACCCTGCCTGTGCCGTCAACAACGGCAACCTTACAGCCTGTGCGGTAGCCTGGGTCAAGACCGACAACAACCCTGTCTTTAACAGGGGGCTGCATCAGAAGCTGATGAAGATTTGTACCGAATAGCTTTATGGCAGAGGTGTCTGCGTTTTCCGTAAGCTCTGCCCTTACCTCGCGCTCAATAGAGGGATAGAGCAGTCTTTCGTAGGCATCCTCGCATGCAGTATTTACAGCCTCAGAGCAAGGAGAGGAACCCTTTACCATTGTTTTTCGAATCATATTGAGAGGCTTTTCGTCCTCAATTTCAACGGTTACCTTTAAGAATTTCTCTTTCTCGCCACGGTTGATAGCCAGAACTCGGTGACCGCTGATTTTATTAACTGCTTGTGAGAAATCATAGTAGCTTGTGTAAACGCTTTCTGCTTCTTTGTCGGCGGCAACACTCCTAATAACGCCGTTGAGCCAAACAATATTAAAGAGTCGCTTTCTGATATCCGCATTATCGGAGCATACTTCCGCGATAATATCGAGAGCACCCTGCAGAGCCTCCTCGGCAGTTTCAACTCCCTTCTCACGGTCAACATAATTTTCGGCAAGGTCGATGGGGTAGGAGGCCCTGTCCTCCTGCGCCAAAATATACTCGGCTAAAGGCTCAAGACCTTTTTCCTTAGCCACGGAAGCCCTTGTTTTTCTTTTGGGCTTATAAGGACGGTAGATGTTCTCCAAATCCGCCAGAGTCTCAGCTTTGTCGAGATCGTCCTTGATTTCATCGGTTAGCTTTCCCTGAGCATCGATAAGACCTGCGATTTCCTCGGCTCTCGCGCTGAAGTTTTTGAGGTAATCGAAGCGTTGTGAAAATTCACGGATAATTTGGTCGTCCATGCTTCCGTGCATTTCCTTGCGGTAACGTGCGATAAAAGGAATGGTATTGCCCTCATTAAGAAGGTTAATAATGTTGCCGGCGTACTCCGGCTTAATGTTGAATTCGGTTGATAGCTTTGCGATGTAGTCCATAGTCAAGATCCTTTTTTCAGTATTGAGCCTATTATATCACGACCGTCATCGTTTATATTTCCAATCGGCAAAATACAGGGACATCAAAATATATAAAAAGCTCAGTCCTAAAGAGAACGCCCCGGCTTAACTCCATAAGCCGAGGCGATTTTTAATATTCGTCCGAGATGTTTCGGTATTTTAGATTTTGCCGGCAATCTTTTTCTGAATTTCAGTTGCGTCCTTAACCGATATGCGACCGTCGCCGTTATAGTCGGCAACCATTTGTGCCTCGTTATCCAGAGAGATAATCTTGGCAACATGCTTCTGAATTTCCGTTGCGTCCCTGACATTTATCTTGTTGTCCTTGTTTACATCACCGAGCTGATAACCTGAAGCGGTAGTGAATTCAAATTCTATGAGCTTCATTTCATCGTCAAGGGTAAAAGTTTCAATAACATCTGACAAACTCCATTCGACTTTTGCCACAGTAATGCCGTCTTTATACTCGATTTGTATAGGCTGCTTATAGTTTACACCGAATGTGTCACCCTCGAGTGAATAGGTATCCTTATCTGCGTTGTAGTTTTTACTTAAGGAAAGGTCGGGAGTTACTCCGAATACTGAAACGAAACCGTCCCTGATAAGTTTGGCGGGAATTATGAATCCGCTATCACTTTCCTCTACTCCGTTATCTTCTGAGAACAGGATGTTTTCAGCGATGCAAACTATCTTTGCAAGAGCATCAATGTTCTCTGCAGTAACCTCTCCTGTATAGCTTTCGATTTCACCGTAAACGCTTGATACGGCGTAAGCGAGATTACTAATAATATCACGTTTATTCCACCAGACAGAGTCAATTTTTCCGGTGGAGACGTAAGTGTCAGAGTTGTGTACGCGAATGAGCATTGTTTCTTTATCGAGGGAAACTAAAACTTCAGCATTAAGTATGGCCTTGTCGGTAATGAGAATGCCGCCCTCGACAGTACCTTCGTCTGAGATATCGCCGTAACCGGCAACCAGACCGAGAATATTCATGGCTTGCTCGGTGCCGTCGCTGTATCCTACGGTTACCTCAAGTTGGCTTCCCTTGTTTTGGGCGTCAACTGAAACGATACTGCGATCTGTAACGCTAATCGGAACCTCGATTGTATTATCGAGAAAACTAACGGTGAAGTAGCTGGTTTCGGTTGTTGCACTCCGATAGCCGTCAATGTACATAGTTAAGTAATCGCCAAGCCGTTTAACATAGCAATCGTATCCGCACAAGGCAAAAGCATCACCGCTGTAATCCACAGTAATGTCCTCATAGGTGCCGTCTTTATAGTTGATTCTGATTACGGCACCCTTGAGCGAAAAGACCTCGCCGATGTTGTATGTGGTGCGGTCCGGTAGCTTCTTAAGCTCAATACTCTCAATGGGTGACTCAATAATAGTAACAGGCACAGAAGCGGATGCACCCATTAAAGAGACCTGTGCGAAATATGTGTTGCCTGCTGTCCAAGGATTATCAACCGACTGGTTTGTAGTTACATCAAAGCTGTACCAGTTATCTTCGTAGTTTACGCCGTTGCCGTCAGTTTCGGTAGTAGTGCCGTCTTTCCACAAAACGGTGACGTGCATTTTATCGTTGACGGCGTAGTAGAAGTATTCCTCGCCTGTCTCATAATCTCCGTCAAAATATCCGTTGGTGTATTCAAGGAGAGTCACAGGCTCTATTTTAATACTCTCAACAGGAGCCTCTACAACAGTAACAGGCACAGAAGTAGATACACCCATCAAAGAGACCTGTGCAGAATATGTGTTTCCTACTGTCCAGGGATTATCAGATGACTGATTTGTTGCGATGTCAAAGCTGTACCACTCGCCTTTGTAGTTTACGCCGTAGCCGTAAGTATCGGTAGTAGTACCGTCTTCCCATAAAACAGAGATATGCATATTATTCTCGATTGAATAATGATAGTATTCTTCACCGGTTTCATAATCTTCCGTCATGTGTCCGTTGGTGTATTCAATCAGTGACACAGGCTTTGCGGTGATGCTCTTAACAGGAGCTTTTACAACAGTAACAGGCACAGAAACAGATACACCCATTAAAGAGACCTGTGCGAAATATGTGTTGCCTGCGGTCCAGGGATTATCAGCCGATTGATTTGTAGTGACATCAAAGCTGTACCACTCATCATCGTAGTATAGGCCGCTGTTTTCGGTTTCAGTGGTAGTACCGTCTTTCCAGAGAATTGTGGCATGCATCTTATTACTGAGTTCGTAGCAGAAGTATTCCTCGCCGGTATCTAAGTCTTCGGCAATATATCCGTCGGCGTTCTCAAGCAGAGTTACAGGTTCTGCGGTGATGCTCTCAACAGGTGACTCTGTAATAGTTACAGGCACATCAACAGTTTTATTAAGTATAGAAATTTCGGCAGAATATGTATTGCCTGCTGTCCAAGGGCTTATAGCCGACTGATTTGTAATTGTCTCAAATCTGTACCAATTATCATTGTAGTTTACGCCGTAGCCGTCGGTTTCGGTAGTGGTTCCATCTTTCCACAAAATAGAAATATTCATTTTGCTGTCAAAGGAATATTCATAGTATTCTTCGCCTGTTTCATAATCCTCTGTGAAGTATCCGTTGGTGTATTCAATCAGGGATATAGGCTCTACGGTGATGTTTTCTATGGGGTTTTCAACGATTTTTACCGTTGCAGTTGTGCTGGTAACCTCAGTATCGTCGGCATAAAGAGTAACGGTAACTGGGTAGCTTTTGCCAACCTTCCATTGGTTTTCGTAGCTCTGTGAGCTATCAATGCTAATACTGTAGCAAACTCCGTAATCATCGTAGAATTCTCCGTTGCTTCCTTCATAGGTTGTGCCGTCAGACATGGAAACGGTATATCTGAGTGCATAATACGGCTCGTAACGGAAATAGGTCAAGTCGCATTCTCCGGTCTCCTCGTTATAATCGTTCCATTCGTAGCCGGAGTAGTTTTCGATAAGCTCCATATCGGCCACCGAAAAGTCAGTCACAGATACTGAGCTTGCGGATGCAGTAAATGTAAAGCAAGACAGCATAAGCGTGAGAACAATCAGCATACTGATTAGCTTTTTGGGTATTTGCCGCTCGTTTTTGATAAACATAACTTCAACTCCTTTATTTATTATGAATTTAACACAAGTTGCAAAATCTTTTAAGAAAAAATTACAGAAGTGATAAGATTGCGTCCTTGGGTCTGAGTCCCACTGCGGAATTTACGAGCTTTCCGTCCTTGATAACTGCAAGCATGGGAATACTCGAAACCGCGAATCGGTTTGCAAGCTCAGGCTCTGCGTCCACATTGATTTTTCCAACCTTGATGTCGCTTCTCTCCTCGGCTATTTCGGCGATAATGGGGGCAACCATTTTACACGGACCGCACCAATCGGCGTAGAAATCGAGAAGTACGGGCTTGTCGGAATTAATTACCTCGCTGATGAAGTTGTCTCTTGTGATTTTGATTACTGACATTTTTTGTCCTCCTAATCTTTGTTATTCTTAGTATAACCTAATATAAGTAAACGAATATAAAAATATGTTATGCGGAATATTACTTTTCTTTGTAGTAGAGCATACAGTGACAAAAGCCCTCAAATTCAGGGTCCTTTATTTGCTCTCTGAACTCTTTGCACATACACTTGTTGTCCTCTGTTTTTTCCCGCCGGCAGGGACAGTAGCCGCCCCTCTCTTTAAGCCCCTCTTTAATGAGCCTTACAGTCTCCTTGTCTTTATTGAGAGTAATTTTCACTTTTACCCCTTCCTTTCTGCGATTACCGCGTTTCAATATTGAGTGGATTTTCTTTTATGCCGTCATACTACTTTTCAAGCTCTCCCTTGTAGTCGAGAATACCGCCGAATTCAATGATGTCGGTGTAGCCTAAGTCAGCGAGTTTACTCGCTGCTTCCTTGCTTCTCCTGCCGCTGCGGCAGTAAACTAAAATCATTTGGTCTTTATTGGGAAGCTCAGGAATTTCTCCGCTTCCTATGCTTTCGTTTGGAACGTTAATTGCACCCGGTATATGCCCCTTTGAAAATTCGTCGGCTCTGCGGACGTCGAGTATGATATAGTCTTTTTCGCTTTCAATAATCTGCATAGCTTCACTCATGGATATCTGCTTATAGGAAGCTTTTTCTGTGCTGTGCGTGCCGCCGGCGCAGCCTCCCATCAAAAGAGTTGCAAGTATTATCGAAAAGAATCTAAATCTCATAGGAACCCTCCTTTTCTTTATATATTATATCACATTTATTCCTAAAACAATATGTTTTTGCTATATTTATTTGAGAAAGAGTAAACTCCTCCGAAAACAGAGGAGCTTTTGTTGTTTGTCAAGTATGAGAAAAGATGTTGCCGAAATCTTGATACTAATCTCTTTACTTATTTTCCGTTGCGGAAAATGATAGTACACGGAAGTCTTTTATCTACCGTTTCCTTGTCCGTTACCCTGTCCGTTGGCGTTTGTGCAGCCGTTTCCGTTACAGTTATTCAGGCAGCCGTTATTGTTATTTTTATGTGATTCAGAACCCTCAGCCGAGGAGTTCATAAGCTCGCGGATTTCTCTCATTGTCATTCCTTTAATCTGCTCTGCGGTAATTTCGGGATTTACTGCAGAAACCTCTAAATATGCACGGTATTTTCCGTATGAAAGACCTACCTCATGGGCTTTTTCAACCTCCTCAGTCTTTGCCCGGTAGCAGTAGGTGTTTTTCTGCTCCTTTGCTGTGGCTTCTAACTCAGCAAATACTCTATCGGTCTGGGCATCGTCGTTTCCGACAACGGTGATAGTCAATTCCTCATTATCACTTAGCAGGTTTTGAATTTTTTCTTCCTTAATTATGTTATCCACGGCGTCGCCGTAGTTTTGATGCATAATATCGAGGCTTTCAGCCAAACTTTTTCCGTCATCGTTGTGAGCCTCAACTGAAATTACCCTGTCAAATCTGTTGATGCTTAGCTGAATAGACGGGTTAATGTCCATGCTGATTTCTGCGGTAGGGGAGAAGTAAAGGATATTCCCGCCTACTAAAAGCAGAATTAAACAGGCCGCCGCAGCAATTAAATAGGGGTATATAACGGCTTTCTTTCCGGTATAACCGTTAGTTTGTTTTTTAATGAAACTTAGGGTGCTTTCCTTTAGTTTGTCATCAGCTTCAACAAGGTCAAAAGAAGCCTTTAATTTTTCATTCATCATAAGCACCTCCTAATTTTTCTTTAAGCATTTGCTTTGAGCGATGCAAAAGCGTGTAAACAGTATTTACGTTTTTTCCTAAAATTTTGCTTATTTCCACGGCGGTGTAGTTTTCGTAAAAATGCAGATAAACCACATCTCGGTATTTTTGCTCAAGTGAGAGCACAGCCTCTAATACATATCGGAAATCAGGCGGAATTTCCTCTGGCTTATCAATCAATTCCTCTAAGGAAACTGTATGCTGACGTGAAAAACTTTTGAGAAAATCCTTGCAGGCGTTCAGGGTTACACGAATTATCCATGCCTTTTCATGTTCGTCACTTTTGAACGCAACAGAGCTGAGGGCATATTTCAGAAATACCGTCTGAAATATGTCCTCGCTGTCAGCATGATTTTTAAGGCGAATCATACATAATCTGCGAACTGTGTCCGAATACTGATTTATCGCCCTTACAACCTCTTGTTCGCTGCGCATACCTGTCTCCGTTTCTGTTATCTGCGCCCGTTTCTACATCCTAAACCTTTGTTTGCACAGTTACCGCAAGAATTTTCAGAATTGTAGTTGTCACAGATTCCGTCCTTGTCCGCATCAGTAAAGTTTTGACCCTTGCCGTTACCTTTACCGCTTAAGTTACAAACGCCGTTTCCGTTTGCAGGTTTGGTGCTGTCTGCTCGGTTGCAAATACCACTTGAGTTTTCAGAATTGTAGTTGTCGCAGATTCCGTCTTTGTTCTCGTCAGTGAAGTTTTGACCCTGATATCTTCCTGCGGCGAATACAGTGGTTGCTGTAATGCCAAGAAGCAGAGCAGCGAGACAGATAATTGTTAGTACTTTTTTCATTATAAATTCCTCCGTTACTGTGATAGCCTTATAGACTTCACTACTAATACGACACAAAAGGGCAAAACCATTCACTTTTAATAAATTATATCATATTTTTCTGTAAAAGTATTGATTTATGAAAAAATCTTCCGTTTGTTTCTAAGTGCTTGGTTCTTAAATACCTGACGAGTTCCCTCGGTTGGAAGTTTTGACGTTTGCAAGCTATAAATTCATATCATACGGCAAGCTTGATAAACGCATAGTCAAACTTGCAACAGAGTTGGACAGGCACAGAAGAAAATGCTTTACAGCAAGGCTGTATCTTATATAAAACAACCCTCAAAAACTAATTGCTACATTACTGTTTTTATGATAAAATTTAATATAATACTTTTTATTAGAAGGTGAGGAATTGTTATGAAATTAGATGGATTTGGATTATTTGTAAATGATATGGGTAGGATGATTCGATTCTACCGTGATGTGCTCGGTTTTGAAATTAAAGAAGACGAAAATACACTTAATGTTTACCTGATAAAAGACGGCACGCTCTTTATGCTGTATGAAAGAAAAAATTTTGAAAAAATGACAAGCAGAAAATATGAGTACATTAACGGTTTTAACGGACATTTTGAAATTGCATTGTATGTGGATACTTTTGAGGAAGTAGATATAGAGTACAAAAAAGCAATTTCAAAAGGTGCAACGTCTGTATTGGAACCTACCGATGAGCCTTGGGGTCAAAGAACTTGTTATATTGCAGATCCCGAAGGCAATTTAATCGAGATAGGCTCCTTTAATAAGCCTTTTGAAAGATAATTTCCGCTCTGCCAAATACACAATCAGCAGCGAGAATCAGAACTAATGGAGGTTGTGCAAATGAATGAGCAAGTAAGAGACTATATAGAAAAAATTCCAAGTGAAATTATTGATATGTTCAATGATTTAAGAAGGATTATTTTTGATAGTATTTCATGCGAACCGGAAGAAACATTATGGGCAAAAATACCGAGCTACTATGTTGACGAATCATTTGTAAGGCTTATTCCGTTTAAGAACCATATTAATATTGAGGCACAGGCTGTAATTAAGCATAAGGAAGAATTAGCCTGCTATAAAATTACTCCTAAGGGAATGGTGCAAATCTATCTAAAGCAGGATATACCGCATGAAGTTCTGAAACAGATATTTGCGGAAACCTTAGAGGGATAAATTCTAATTTGTCGAGCTAATGAAAAATCACTTAGAAAGGCAGATATTTATGATAAGAGAGATGAGAGATTCTGATTGGGATGGAATAATTGATATATATAAACAGAGCCTTGAAAGAGGTGACGTTACTTTCCGGACAGAATGTCCGACTTACGAGGAGTGGGACAGAGGACATATTAAGGAATGTAGATTTGTATATGAACTTGACGGAAGAATTATAGGCTATACGATGATAGCTCCTACTTCAAGCAGAGATTCATACAGGGGGGTTGTAGAAGTTTCTATAT
>JAQXHW010000164.1 GCA_029007475.1 Oscillospiraceae bacterium
GCCATAGCATAAATCTTGAGAGTCTTGCCGTCAACTGTGATTGTGCCTGCTTCGTCATCGGCTGAAACAGTGTGAAGGTTTTCACCTATTCTTCCGCAGTAGCCGCCCTGAGCGGTGTCATACTTGAGAAGATGAGCGAGCATCTCAGGGCTTGTAAGGTCGTTGATTGCTACAACCTCGTAGCCTTCAGCGCCGAACATCTGTCTGAATGCAAGACGGCCGATGCGGCCGAAACCGTTAATACCAACTTTTACTGACATAATATAGTTCCTCCTAAATTTTAGTGGTGTATTAATTATAAATGTTTTTTTTTCGAAATTCAATAGTTTGTGAAGAATTTAACGTGTTTTGTTGAATTTTAACTAATAAAAATAGCTTTATCTAAAATTTTATACAAAAATACATTAAGGGATAGCAGATTTCTCTTGACAAAGTCATGTGTTTACTTTAATATACTATGTAGCTGTAGTTTTGACTGTAAAGCTACTGCCTATGCACAGTTGTGCACAATATTTTTTTATTGGACTCTTAGAAGAGCCGTTATTATATAGATATCCTAATTTCTGTTAATTACCTTTTTATATATTTTTCGGGCGGATATCTTCTTTCCCACCGTAGTGTGACTGCGCAGAGCGCATTTTGCTTACAAGGGGTTATTGTATCGCGTCCGATTTTTTATTTTAACGGTAATATTATCTAAAATAGCATATCTAAATTTTGACGGCACCACGAGTTTAATCTGAAAACGATCAAAACAAGGAGGTGTCACACAATGGATTTATGGCTTGCAATAGTTATTGCAGCAGTAACCTTAGCAGCCGGCGCTGCTTTGGGTTTCGTAATCGGCATAGCCTACCGCAAAAAGGTTGCCGAGAATGAAATCGGAAGCGCCGAGCAGGAAGCAAAGCGTATTATCGCCGAGGCTATGCGCACAGGTGAAGCTAAGAAAAAGGAGGCCATTATCGAAGGTAAGGACGAGGTCCATCGCCTGAGAAATGAATCCGAAAAGGAGCTGAACGAGAGACGTAAGGAAGTTCAGCGCCAAGAAAGAAGAATCCAGCAGAAAGAGGAAACTCTTGATAAAAAGCTGGACAACTTAGAGAAAAAAGAAGAAAACGTGGCAAAGAAACAGAAGGAAGCCGAGAAAAAACTTGAGGAAATTGAGACTGTTAAGAAAAGTCAGTTTGAAATACTTGAGAGAATTTCCGGATATTCGGTTGAGCAGGCTAAGGCTTACCTCTTAGACCAGCTTGATTCTGAGCTCGCAAGAGAAAAGTCCATGAAGATTATGGACTATGAGCAGCAGCTTAAGGACGAGTCTGACAAGAAGGCAAGAAACATTATTTCTCTTGCTATTCAGAGGCTTGCCGCCGACCATGTAACCGAGGCAACCGTTTCTGTTGTTGCTCTTCCCAACGATGAGATGAAGGGAAGAATTATCGGCCGTGAGGGCAGAAACATCCGTGCTATCGAAACCTTAACCGGCTGTGACCTTATTATCGACGATACTCCCGAGGCAATTACGCTTTCCTGCTTCGAGCCCGTAAGACGTGAGATTGCAAGAGTTTCCCTTGAGAAGCTCATCTCCGACGGACGTATCCACCCCGCAAGAATTGAAGAAATGGTAGACAAGGCTCGCCGTGAGGTCGAGGCTACTATCAAGAGCACAGGCGAACACGCAGTTATCGACGCAGGTGTGGGTAACATCCACCCCGAGCGTGTTAAGCTCCTCGGCAGACTCCGCTACCGTACCAGCTATGGCCATAACGTACTCAATCACTCCCTTGAGGTTTCCTATATTGCAGGTATGATGGCATCCGAGCTTGGTATGGATCCCACCGTTGCAAGACGTGCAGGCTTACTTCACGATATCGGTAAGGCTCTCGACCACGAAATGGACGGAAGCCACATCGAGCTTGGCGTTGAGGTAGCAAGAAAGTATAAGGAAAGCGACGCAGTTATCCACGCAATTCACGCTCACCACGGTGATATTGAAGCCAAGACCGTTGTTGCTTGCTTAGTTCAGG
>JAQXHW010000165.1 GCA_029007475.1 Oscillospiraceae bacterium
GACAAGATGGATATGATAGTACAAAAGGCGGTCGAGCTGGGAGTTTACCGAATTGTGCCGGTTTTGACTGCAAGATGCATTTCCCGCCCCGACGAAAAACAGCTTATCAAAAAGATAGACCGTTGGCAGAAAATTGCCTTGGGCGCGGCTTCTCAGTCCTGCCGGGGTATTATGCCCCGAGTCTGCGAAATGCTCTCCTTTGAGAAAGCCTTAGAAGAAGCAAAGGCTACAAAGGGAATTATCTTCTACGAGGGCGGCGGCGAGAGTCTTTTTACACTCGTTGATAAAAAAAGCAAACAGGATATTTCCGTATTTATCGGCCCCGAGGGTGGCTTCGAGCTATCTGAGGTGGAGAAAGCAAAGGCTCAGGGAGTTACTCCGGCAACCTTGGGTAAGAGGATTCTGCGTGCAGAAACCGCTCCTTTGGCGGCGCTTTCGGCAATTATGGCTTTATCGGGAAATATGGAATAGGTTATTAAACTTCTGAACGTATTGGAGAATGGATATGACAGGAATCATTTGCGCTATGGATTTGGAGCTTGAGGGCTTCCTTAAAAATATGAAGGTTGAGGAGAAGCTGGAGAAATCCCGCATCACCTTCTACAAAGGCAAAATCAGGAATTCGTCCGCGGTTATTGCTCAGTGCGGTGTGGGAAAGGTAAACGCCGCAATCTGTACTCAGCTTATGATTGATTTTTTTAATCCCTCTTTGATTATCAACAGCGGCGTGGGCGGTGCTTTAGATGAAAGGCTGAGGGTCTGCGATATCGTAATCGGCGACTTTGCCCTCCAGCATGATATGGACGTTACCGCTTTGGGCGAGGAAAGGGGAAATTTGGATTTAGGAAATGAACAGCTTGTTCGGCTGCCTCTTGACAAAAAAACCTCCGAAAAGCTCATGAGCCTTGCAAAGAGCTGTGAGGGCAGTAACGCTTACTTGGGAACTATCGCTTCCGGAGATAAGTTTGTTTCGGATACGGAGGAAAGACTCTCCATAGGCAGGCACTTTAATGCTCTGGCCTGTGAAATGGAGGGGGCGTCCATGGCTCATGTGTGCTACCGCGCAGGCGTACCCTGTGCAATTATCCGCGCAATCTCCGATGACTTAACCCATAATACAGGCATGAGCTTTAATGAGTTCAAATATATTGCAGCCGAGAAAACCGTGGAGTTACTTTTAGGAATTTTTGAGTAATATTTTCTCACAATTCCGAAAACCTTGACTTTTTTAGCTTGTGATGATAATATTTTGTAATCACTCTTTAGAGGAGATACCGTTTATGCATAAACACGTAAGATTATTCAAATGGCTGCTTTTGGGCTTTACGGGACTTACCTTTGTTTTTTCCGTAACCCTGGTTCCCATGATGGTGTCTAATATAGCTTGGAGACGTCCCGAATTTCAGTATATGGAGTATCCCTCCCTGTTCTTTATTTGGGCGACCTCAATAGGCTTTTACTATATCGTTGTGCTGATTTTTAATATCTGCGGCAACATAGAGGACGGCAAGGCCTTCACCGTTTCCAACGCAAAGCTCTTTGACAGAATCGCCCTTATCGGCTGGGTGGAGCTTATCGCTTACTTCGCAGGCTTTGTTATTGTCAGTATCCTGATTAAGTATATCCACCCTACGGTTGCACTTGTCATGTTCGTTGTAGCGGCTCTCTGCTTAGGTTTAGTGGGCTTCTGCCTGGTTATGAAAAGACTTATCAGGAGAGTTGCCGAGATTAAGGAAGAAAACGAATATACGGTATAAGGAGAAAGA
This sequence comes from Oscillospiraceae bacterium, assembly GCA_029007475.1. Taxonomy (GTDB): domain Bacteria; phylum Bacillota; class Clostridia; order Oscillospirales; family Acutalibacteraceae; genus Ruminococcoides. The sequence goes on from JAQXHW010000165.1 coordinate 1,767, forward strand.
AAAAATGTCTGTTATTGTGAATTTGGAAGAGCTTATGGTAAAGAAAGGCATAGCTATGGTTGACCTTGCTCACGAAACGGGAATTGCCCCCGGCGGACTTTCAATGCTCAAGACCGGTAAGGCAAAGGCAATACGTCTTGAAACCATAGAAAAGCTCTGCAAGGCTCTCTCCTGTACTGCGGGTGAGTTAATTACTTACAAAGAGGACTAAGTTAAACCTTAAGACCGCACAGCGAAAAAAGCTGTGCGGATTTTTTTATGCTAACGTGGGAGATTTTGAAGGATATTCCCTTGGGGGAAATCAGGTATATCCTCAGAGAGCAACGGTTTTTGAATTTTTGAAATATGCTTTGGCTTTGCTTTATACTCACTATTTTACTCAGGGGGATATGGGTTTTTGCAAGGCTTAACGAGTGAAAGCTTTTCATGATAAGATGATTCCCCGAAAGGAGGAGAGCGGCTTTTCTAAAGCTGATAAACCTTAGAAAAAACCAAATAACAGAGAGAATAACAAAGGGGAAAAGCAGGGCTCTCTGCAGGTCGCGGTAGGGAAGATTTCCGCCAAAAATACAGAGCAGAGAGAGCAAAATAAGACTAAGCATGGCAGGATAGGTGTAACCCCAAAGGCTTTCACCTTTTAAGAGGACTTCCTTTTTTTCGTCACAGGGAAAGCCTAAGTCATCTAAGATGCTTTTGAGCTTCTTTTCATCTCTCTCTATTGCCAAGGGGAGCTTACTGTACCTGCCCTTAACGGGTAGATGAAGATAACAAAGTCTAATTGAAAAGGGCATAGCCAGGAGATTTTTGCTGAGGGTTAAGGCGGAAATATCCGAGAGCTTAAAGCGGCAGAAAACTCTGTTAAGCACACCGAAGCGGGCAAATACTTCTTTTTTTATTACTGAAAATCTCAGCCCTTGCAGGTTTAGCACAGAGAAAACAGAGCATAGGCCCCAAAGAATTAAAAGCGCCAAAGCCAATAGCCTGAGAGAGTGGGGCAGAAACCTCAGGAGAAGCTTGCTTTCCTCCTCTAAAAACCTAAAGATTTTCTCGGCGGTATCCTTGCCCACAAGGGTGGTTGCCTGCTTAATAAGCGGAAGTATGGCAAGAGCTTCGGGAATAAGGCTTGAGAGTCCGAGGGCGGTAATGAATACCCCGAAGAGCTTGCTTTTGTGAGTAAAAGAATCCCTTTTTTTCAGGATTCTCTCTGCGTCAGAGGCGGTTAGATATATACTCTTTTTGAGAGTACTGCTATAGAGAAAAACCTTTCGCGACCTCAAAATTGAGTAATGGGGCTTTCGCAATACAAGGGTGAGGCTTATCCTGCTTTGAAATAAGTAAGCCTTGTCCTTGAGGAAAACACCCCGGCTCAGACGAAGTGCGCTATCGGTTTTTGAAATTCGTGTGCTTCGGCAGCTTTTAACCGCAAAGATAACCAGAAGAA
>JAQXHW010000166.1 GCA_029007475.1 Oscillospiraceae bacterium
GTGCCGATATTATTGCTATCGACGGATTCAGAGGCGGTACAGGCGCCGCACCCACAAGAATCCGTGATAATGTAGGTATTCCCGTTGAGCTTGCTTTGGCTGCTGTTGACAAAAGGCTTCGTGACGAGGGTATTCGCAACAACGTATCTTTGGTTGTGGGCGGAAGTATCCGCAGTGCTTCGGACGTTGTTAAGGCTATCGCTTTAGGCGCAGACGCTTGCTACATCGCAACATCGGCTCTTCTCGCTCTCGGCTGTCACCTTTGCCGTACCTGTCAGACCGGTAAATGTAATTGGGGCATAGCTACTCAAAGACCGGAGCTTGTGAAAAGGCTCAATCCCGAAATCGGCAAGGAGCGTCTGGTAAATCTTATGAACGCTTGGCGGCATGAAATCAAGGAGCTTATGGGCGGTATGGGAATCAATTCCATTGAGGCGCTTCGTGGCAACCGCCTTATGCTTCGCGGTATAAGCCTGACAGAAAAGGAACTTGAAATACTCGGTATTTCACATGCGGGGGAATAAAAAATGAAACGAGTTTTTGTAAACGAAGAATGGTGTCTTGGCTGTCATCTTTGTGAATATAACTGTGCTTTTGCCAACTCCGGTATGAAGAATATGGCAAAAGCCTTAAAAGGAAAAGAGATTTTTCCCAACATCCATGTAAACGGAGACGATAAAATAAACTTCGCCGTTTCCTGCCGTCACTGTGAGGATCCTCTCTGTGTAAAAGCCTGCATCTCAGGTGCTTTACATATAGAGGACGGACGCGTGTGTATTGATAAACAGCGGTGCGTGGGCTGTTACAGCTGTATTATGATTTGTCCCTACGGTTCGCTGTCAATCGGCGAAAACGGGCTTGCCAGCAAGTGTGAGCTGTGTCTTAATAACTCCTGCTCAGAGCCTGCCTGCGTAAACGGCTGTCCAAACAGAGCGATTGTTTATGAAGAGAGGTGACGGTAATGAAGCAATATGTAATTATAGGCAACGGTATTGCCGCTGCCGGATGCATTGAGGGCATCCGCAAAACCGATAAGGATACACCTATCACCGTCGTATCCGGTGAAAATCATCCTGCCTATTGCCGTCCGCTTATCTCCTACTATCTTCAGGGAAAAACCAATCTTGAAAAGATAAGCTATCGCAAGGATACCTTTTACAGCGACAACGGCTGTGAGGTTATCTACGGCGAAACCGCAGAGAAAATCAATCCGGAGGAGCATACCGTTTTACTTTCAAACGGAAAGGAAATTCCCTATCACAAGCTACTTGTTGCCACCGGTTCATCCCCCTTTGTGCCTAATTTTGAGAAAATGGAAACCGTGCCGCAAAAGTTTTCCTTTATGACCCTTGACGATACCTTAAGTTTGGAAAAGGCATTATTCGAAAACGCAAGGGTGCTTATCGTAGGTGCAGGTCTAATCGGACTCAAATGCGCCGAGGGCATAAAGGACAGAGTCGGTAAAATCACCGTATGCGACCTGGCAAAAAATGTCCTGTCAAGTATTCTTGATGATGATACTGCGCCGCAGGTTCAGGCACACCTTGAGGAAAACGGTATTGAGTTTCTCATGGGCGACAGCGTAAAGAGCTTTAACGGTAACCTTGCAGTTATGCAAAGCGGCAGGCAGGTAGAATTTGATATTCTGGTTACGGCGGTAGGCGTTCGCCCAAACATCTCCCTAATTTCCGATATCGGCGGAGAGGTAAACCGCGGCATTGTGGTAAACACAAAAATGCAGACAAATATTCCCGACATATTTGCAGCAGGAGACTGCTGTGAGGGCTTTGACCTGTCAATCGGCAAGAACCGTGTTCTCGCTCTGCTTCCCAACGCGTACATTGGCGGATTTACCGCCGGAGTCAATATGGCCGGTAACGATAACGACTTTGATAACGCTATTCCCATGAACTCCATTGGCTTTATGGGGCTTCATATTATGACTGCCGGCGACTACACAAGGGAAAAAGACGGCGGTACCGTTATAGTCAAAAGGCTTCCGGACTGCACAAAAAAATTCTTTGTAAAGAACGGCGAGCTAAAAGGATATATTTTAATTGGCAACGTTTTAGGAGGCGGAATTTACACATCTCTTATCCGCGAAAAGACGCCTCTTGATACGCTCGATTTCGATAAGCTGACAGAAAACGCATCACTTTTTGCATTTTCTCGCGAAAACCGTAGAAATAAACTCGGAAGTGTGGTATAATATTATGCAATTGAATATAACAAGTCTTGAATTTAGGGAACTGAATGAAAAATTGCGTGAGAGCGACAGCTCGGTTACACTAACGGGCTGCTGCGGCCAGCGTTTTATTGCCTGCGGTATGAAGGATAAAGCCGTTACCATTGACGGTGTTCCCGGAAACGCTCTCGGTGCGTATCTTAACGGTGCTTCTATCACAGTAAACGGCAACGCTCAGGACGCTGTGGGAGATACCATGAACGACGGCGAAATCATTATTCACGGAAACGCCGGAGACGCCGCCGGATACGCTATGCGCGGCGGTAAAATCTTTATTAAAGGAAACGCCGGCTACCGTGCCGGAATTCACATGAAGGAATACAAGGATAAGGTTCCCCTTATGATTATCGGCGGCTCGGCAGGCAGCTTCCTCGGTGAATATCAGGCAGGCGGCATTATTGTTGTCTTAGGTCTTGATACTGACGGCAAGCTTGTCGGCAACTTCCCCTGCACAGGTATGCACGGCGGAAAAGTATTTTTCAGGGGCGAGGTTTCAAGATCAGCTTTCCCGAAAAATGTTTGCTTAAGACATGCCTCCCCCGAAGATATGGAATGTATTACAGAACAAATATCCGAATATGCCCGTATTTTCGGGTATGATAAAGAAAGAATACTGAATTCGCCGTTTACGGTCGCTGTTCCCGACAGCAACAATCCATACAAGCAAATGTATGTGGCGAACTAAAAAAGAGAGGTATCGCTTATGAAGTATTCAAAAGAAGAAGTTTTGCAGTTTGTAGAAGAGGAAGATGTTAAATTTATCCGTCTTGCTTTCTGCGATGTTTTCGGCAAACAAAAGAATATTGCAATTATGCCCTCGGAGCTTCCCCGTGCTTTTGGATACGGCATAGCTTTTGACGCGTCTGCCATCACCGGCTTCAGTGACGAAACTCATTCGGATTTACTCCTGCATCCCATTCCCGATACTCTTATGCTGCTTCCCTGGCGACCTGAGCACGGCAAGGTTGTGCGTATGTTCACCTACATAACCTACCCTGACGGAACGCCCTTTGAATGTGATACAAGGGGTATCTTAACGAAGGCTGTCGCTGATGCCGAAAAAGAGGGTTACTCCTTTGATTTCGGCGCAGAGCAGGAATTTTATCTGTTTTTGCTCGACGAGAACGGCAACCCCACAAAAACCCCTTACGATGAAGCAAGCTACATGGATTTGGCTCCTGATGACAGGGGTGAAAATATCCGCCGTGAGATTTGCTTAACGCTTGAGCAAATGGGCATTAGGCCCGAGTCGTCTCACCATGAGGAGGGGCCGGGTCAAAACGAGATTGATTTTCGCTATTCCGACCCTCTTTCTGCTGCCGACAATACAATGACCTTCCAAACGGTCGTTAAGACGGTGGCGCGCCGCAACGGCCTTTATGTGGACTTTTCTCCCAAACCCCTTGAGAACAAACCCGGCAACGGCTTCCACATAAACGTTTCGGTATCACCCGGAAACAACCTCGAGGATATGCATTATATGATTGCCGGTGTGCTTAACCGTGTTTGCGAAATGACAGCCTTCCTCAACCCAACGGAAAATTCTTATGACCGCTTCGGAAAAAACAAGGCTCCCGCTTATGTTTCATGGTCGAGAGAAAACCGCTCTCAGCTTGTTCGAATCCCGGCTTCCCCAAAAAACAACAAGCGCGCCGAGCTGCGTTCGCCCGACCCGTCGGCTAATCCTTATATAGCCTTTGCTCTTATTATCTATGCGGCTATCGAAGGCCTGAAGAACAAAACCGAGCTTATGCCGCCGGCAGATATAAACCTGTTCCATGCTGATGAAAAAACACTGAACCGATTTAAAATGATTCCGCAAACCTTGAATGAGGCTTGCACAATTGCGGCAAACAGCGATTTTGTTAAAGAGCATATTCCGAAAAAGGTACTGCAAATTTATTGCAATCAATAAGTTAGGATATATTAACTTGAAAGGGGTGGTAGCAAATGAATTTAGAAGATAGAGCTTACAGTGTTCTTGTGGTTTCAGCATCA
>JAQXHW010000167.1 GCA_029007475.1 Oscillospiraceae bacterium
CGCCGCAGTGCAGGTCAAGGTACTCGCCGCCGTGCTTTATGCTTATAGCAGAGCATTCAATGTGCCAGCCGGGGTAGCCGAGACCCCAAGGACTCTCCCATTTAAGCTCCTGGTCCTCAAATTTCGATTTGGTAAACCAGAGCACAAAGTCAGTCTTGTTCTTTTTATACTCATCCTCGGTTACGCTGTCTCGTACTCCAACGGCTAAATCTTCCTCGCTCTGATTACCGAAAACATAGTATTTATCGAGTTTTGAGGTGTCGAAATATACGTTGCCGCCGGCCTCATAAGCGTAGCCTTTCTTAAGGAGAGTTTCTACCATTTCGATAAACTCATCAACGCAGCAGGTTGCAGGCTCAACCACGTCGGGAGTTTTGATATTGAGCTTTTTACAGTCCTCAAAGAAAGCCTTTGTGTAGAAATCTGCAATCTCAAGAACGGTTTTCTTTTCTCTCTTTGCGCCCTTGAGCATTTTATCCTCGCCTGTGTCTGCGTCACTTGCAAGGTGACCTACGTCGGTGATATTCATAACACTGTTTACATTGTATCCCTCGTATCTCAGATACTTCTCAAGAACATACTCCATAAAATAGGTGCGCAAATTTCCGATATGAGCAAAGTGATATACGGTAGGTCCGCAGGTATACATATTTACGATACCCTCGGTATGGGTTTTGAATTCCTGCTTTTTCTGTCCCAAGGTGTTATATAAAATCATTTTACTTCCTCCAGTTTCTCTTTGAGCTTCTCAATTTCATATTCTAACTTGCAGAGCTGCTGTGCGACAGGGTCGGAAACGTGAATTTGGTCGAGAAGCGTGTCAACCTTTACTCCGCCCTTGCGAACAACTCTTGCGGGAACGCCCACGGCGGTTGAGTCCGCGGGCACCTCGCTCAAAACAACAGCTCCTGCGGCTATTCTTGCGTTATCTCCGACGGAGAACGGTCCTAAAACCTTGGCGCCTGTGCCTACGAGCACGTTATTTCCCAAGGTTGGATGACGTTTTCCATGGTCCTTACCTGTACCGCCGAGAGTGACGTTTTGGTAAATGGTGCAGTTGTCGCCGATTACTGCAGTCTCGCCGATAACAACACCCATGCCGTGGTCGATAACAAGTCCTTCGCCGATAGTTGCCCCGGGGTGAATTTCAACTCCGGTACGTCTTCTTGCTCTCTGGCTAATCCAGCGGGCAAGAAATTTCATATTGTGGTTATGAAGCCAATGTGCCCTTCGGTAGGAGCGAATTGCCTTGTAGCCTGAGTAGAGAAAGAAAACCTCAAGCCTGCTGCGGGCAGCAGGGTCGCGCTCCAAGAAAGCATCTAAATCGCTTTTCATTTTTTTGAACATAGTAAAACTCCTTTTGGCAAAACTCAACAAAAAAGGCCGTCCCGAATAAATCAGGACGACCGAAAAGTCGTGGTTCCACCTAAGTTCGGCTGATAAAAATCAGCCCTCTGAGACTTTAACGCAGTCATACGCAAAAGGCTACTTTTCTCAAAAGAGTGTTCGCCCTCTGAGCTCACGGGTGCATTTCACATTCTCGGTTCTTAAGGCGAATTTCAGCATACATCGCCCTCTCTGGTAAGCCTTAAAAGCTACTTCTCCCGCTCAAAGCATTTGTGGTATTTATTCTATTATATATAGAAAGCCTAAAAAATGCAACTGCAAATTTAGCGATTTTTAATGCAGTCTTTGTTATCCTTTATGTAAATGATACCCGAAAGAACTGCGAACACACCGCTTATCCAGAGGAGCACTTCGCCTGCAAAGTATAGCCAGAAGCCGAGGGAGGCGGTAATCTCCGAGGGAATAGGAAGCACCGCGCAAAGCTCCAGGAAGAATTGGAACACGAAAACAGCTACAATAGCAACAATCTGGGTGACGGTCTTAACCTTGCCCCAAATATTCGCGGCAATAACAGAGCCTTTTGATGCGGCAACAAGACGGATCGAGGTAACGGCGAATTCCCTGAAAAGCACAAGAATAACCAAGACCGGGTCGCAAATATCCAGAGCCACAAAGCAAACCATAGCAGAGATTACTAAAATTTTGTCGGCTAAGGGGTCGGCGAATTTGCCGAAGTCGGTGATAAGATTTTTTTCTCTCGCTATCTTGCCGTCAAAAAAGTCCGTAAGGGAGGCGGCGCCGAACAGGAGTCCCGCTATGAGAAAATGCACAGGTGCATTAAAAGGGATAAGCAGAGACGCAACCATAAAGGGGACTATGCAGATTCTAAGGAGCGTCAGTTTGTTGGGTAGATTCATAGTATCAATCCAATCTAAATTAATGGATAAATGTTCTTAGATAACCTCGCCTACTAAGTCGCAGTCGAGAGTGTCGGTGATTTTTACCTTTATAAATTCACCTGCCGAGAGCTTTCTTTCACTTGTAAAGAAAACAACGGGGTCAACCTCGGGGGCGTCGGCATAGCTTCTGCCGAAATAACATTCGGCATAGCGGTCAAAGCCCTCACAGACAACCTCAAGAGTTTTTCCGATCTGTGAGCTGCTCCAATCAGCCATAATATACTGCTGCTCAGACATAATAATGTCAGCGCGTTTTTCTCTTATTTCCATGTCGAGCTGAGGAAGCTCTGCTGCGGGAGTGTCCTCCTCGGTGGAGTAGGCAAAGCAGCCCAAGCGTTCAAACTTAATATCCTTGGCGAACTGAGCTACCTCCTCGAATTCCTCCTCGGTTTCTGTGGGGAAACCGGCAATAAGGGTAGTTCTCAGCACAACATCGGGAATTCTTGCTCTTATTTTGTTGATTAAGGCGGTGAGGCTTTTTGTGTCGCCTCTGCGGTTCATAGCCCTGAGTATTCTGCCGTTTGAGTGCTGTAAGGGCAGGTCTATGTAATTGAGGATTTTTTCCTCGGAGGCTATGGTATCAATAAGCTCGTCTGTGATGTTGTCGGGATAGCAGTAGAGGATTCTAATCCACTTAATTTCCTCTATCTTGCAAAGCTCACGGAGAAGCTGAGAGAGCTTTAGCTCTCCGTATATATCCAGGCCGTAGCGGGTGGTGTCCTGGGCAATTACGCAGATTTCGCGGACGCCCTTTTTGGCAAGCGCTCTTGCTTCCTCGAGGATATCCTCCATTTTACGGCTTCTGAAACCGCCGCGGATAAGAGGAATTGCGCAGTAGGTACAGCGGTTGTCACAGCCGTCCGCTACTTTCAGATAAGCATAATGGAGGGGTGTGGACTGAATTCGCTTATCACCTAAAGGCATGAGCATTTTGTCGGGGAAAAGGAGAGCTTCCTTTCCCTCAAGGACATTGTTCACAGCTTCGACGATATCGCCGTTAGCGCCGAGTCCTATTACTGCGTCAGCCTCGGGAAGCTCCTTCATAATCTCCTCTTTATATCTTTCAGCAAGACATCCCGTAACGATAATATGGCGAATTTTGCCCTCTTTTTTAAGATTTCCCAGCTCCAGAATTTCCTCGATGCTTTCCTGCTTTGCGCTTTCAATAAAGCCACAGGTATTGACAATAGAAACATCCGCCATAGCAGGGTCCTCAATAATTTCGAAGCCTGCCTCGCGGAGCTTATAAAGCATCATTTCCGCATCAACTCGGTTTTTTGCGCAACCGAGAGATACCATAGCAATTTTAATCTTTTCCATAAGCATATATCCTTAATATTGTTCCTCTAAAAAGGGTGCCATAGCTGCTCTAATATCTCCGTAGTGATAGCCTGCCCTTTGCAGTGCCGCAAAGGCTCGTCTTTTTCCCTTTTCGTCAGTGAGTTTATTTGCGTATTTCTTTTCGATAAGCAGAGTTATTTCCTCCACAGGGTCAATCATAAGCTCCCCGGTGATTTCCTCGGCGGTATCTTTGTCGATACCTTTTGCTATGAGCTTGTATTTTATGCTCTGTGCAGAGAGATGCTTTACGTTGTGAAGCTCGCTTGCATATCTCCTTGCAATTTCCTCGTCGTTTATGAGCCGCAGCTCAAGCATTTTAGCAACTGCGGCCTCGGCGGCTTCCTCCGAGAAATCCTTTTTGAGCTTATTGAGAAGCTCTGCGCAGGTGTGGTCCCGGTAGGAAATAAGCCAAAGAGCCTTTTCCTTGGCGCGTCTTAAATCCGATTTAAGTATAAGCTCGTGAAGCTCCTCGTCAGTAAGCTCAACTCCCGAGACAATGCGGTTTTCAAGTAGGGTTGCGGTGTCTAATTTCAAAGCAAATTCCCCGTCGATAAAAAGTGCCGACAGGGATTTGCGTCTTGGCTCAACAGCGGTTACAACCATCAGTCTTCAACCAAAATATCAAGCTTTGAATTTGTCTTGGAAGCAGACTCCACAGGCTTCGAGACTACGGGGGTTACGGTAGCCGCCTTGGGAGCCTTCGGTCCCTTTGAGTAGAGCTTATCTGCGTTTTCCCAGAGCTTTTTCTCAATTTCAGCGGCAAGCTCGGTGTTTTCGGTAAGGAAGTTCTTGACGTTGTCGCGACCCTGACCTAAGCGAGTCTCGCCGTAGTTAAACCATGCGCCGGATTTCTGAATAACATCAGCCTTAACTGAGAGGTCAATAAGCTCGCCTATGCGGGAAATTCCCTGACCGTACATGATATCAAATTCCGCCTCCTTAAAGGGAGGAGCAATCTTATTTTTAACAACCTTGGCTCTTGTTCTTGAGCCAATCATTTCGCCGTTTACCTTGAGAGTTTCAACGCGGCGAATGTCGATTCTTACGGAGCTGTAAAATTTAAGAGCGCGGCCGCCGGGGGTAACCTCGGGGTTGCCGTAAACTACGCCGACCTTCTCGCGGAGCTGGTTTATGAAGATAGCTACGCAGTTGCTTTTGTTGATTGCGCCGGCGAGCTTTCTCAGAGCCTGAGACATAAGACGGGCCTGTAAGCCTACATGGCTGTCGCCCATTTCGCCCTCAATTTCAGCCTTGGGTACGAGAGCCGCAACGGAGTCGATAACGATAACGTCAATAGCACCTGAGCGAATGAGAGCTTCGGCGATTTCAAGAGCATCCTCGCCTGTGTCGGGCTGCGAAACCAAAAGCGACTCAACGTCAACGCCTAAAGCGGCGGCATAAACAGGGTCTAAAGCATGCTCAACGTCGATAAATGCAACGTTACCGCCGTCCTTCTGACCCTCTGCGATACAGTGGAGAGACAGGGTGGTTTTACCTGAGGACTCAGGTCCGTAGATTTCAACAATTCTGCCGCGGGGTAAGCCGCCGATACCTAAAGCTATGTCAAGGGAAAGAGAGCCGGTGGAAACGTGACCCACGTTCATGTGCTCATTTTGACCGAGACGCATAACCGCGCCCTTTCCGAACTGTTTTTCAATTTGACTTAAAGCGGTCTCCAAAGCCTTATTCTTGTCAAGTGCCATAGTAAAAACTCCTTCACGGTTTATTCAATCTGACAGTAATATTATAAAATAAATCCTTTCGAATTGCAAGAAAATTCGAACAAAATTTCTATTATTTTCTCAAAATTCCTGTAATTGCCCGGGGGATTCCCCCTAAATCCTCAAAAATTTTTATGTTTTCGAAGCCTTTTTCCAGCATTAGGGATTTAGTAATTTCAGCTTCCTCGGCATCTAATTCAAAAGCAAGCATACCGCCTTTTTTGATTTTAGAGGTATAAAGAGAAATAATGCCCCTTAAAAAGTCGCAGCCGTCCTCGCCGCCGTCAAGTGCGAGCAAAGGCTCTCGCAGGACTTCCTTCTGCAGATTATCCAAATCCGATTTCTTGATGTAAGGGGGATTCGAAATAAGCAGGTCAAGAGAACTATCCTCGAAGCTATTATAGCAGTCAAAGAGACTCTTGCCGATTATTTTGATATCTGCGTTGTTGTGCTCTGCGTTCTTTTTAAGGTAAGTAAGAGCTTTCTCGGAAATTTCCACAGCGGTAACGTCTGAGCTTGGAAACTCGCATTTAAGCGTTATTGCAAGGATACCGCTGCCTGAGCAGAGGTCTAAGATTTTCGGCTCTTCTCGGGACTTTAAGTGAGGGAGGGAAGCTCTCAGCACAACCTCAGTATCGTCACGGGGAATCAGCACACCCTCGCCCACAAAATATTTTCTTCCGAAAAATTCCCAGTAGCCTAAGATGTACTGCAAAGGCTCGCCGCCTGCACGTCGGGAAATTTTTTCTTCGAGTTCTGTTTCGATTTCTTCCGAAATGAGGAAATCATCTCTCAAAAATTCATGTCGCGGAAGATGCAGGATTTCCTCAAACAATATTTGAGTATCAAATTCTGCGTCCCGGATACCTGCCTTTTGCAAAGTATCCACAGCAGAGCTGAAAAACGACTTCAGGCTCATTCCTTGCACTTTCCGCAGCTAATGATATCGGAGCCGTCGTCGGGAATAACAGGGGTAACAGCGGCAATAGCAACCTCAATCATATCATCGGTAGGCTCTTTGGTGGTAATTCTCTGAGCCCAAAGACCGGGAGCGGCAATTATACGGGTGAGCCAGTTGTCATGCTTGCCGCAGATTTTAATAAGCTCGTAGCCAATTCCGACTGAAATGGGTAAAAGGAGAATTTTGATCGAAGCACGCAGAACAGTACCCCAAACTCCCATACCCGCAAATTCGGGCACAAAAAGACCTACGACGAAGCCTAAGATAAGCATAATAATCATGAAGCTTGTGCCGCAGCGGGGATGAAAGCGGCTGTGCTTGCGAATGTTCTCAACGGTTAATTCCTCGTCGCTCTCGTAGCAAAAAATCGTCTTATGCTCAGCGCCGTGGTACATGAACACTCGCTTCATGTCGTTCATCTGAGAAACCAAAAGTATGTAGCCCAAAAACAGAGCCATTTTAAGAATTGCCTCAAAGGCGGAGTGAAGAACAAAGGATTCGAATATCGGGTTGAGGGGGCGAATGAGTCCGTAGAGGAAAGAGGGCAGCCAAAAGAACAGTACAAGCGCAAGGCCGATTCCTAAAACTGAGGCAATACCCATAATAATGCCCATGAGCTTTTCTCCTAACTTATCGTTAAGCCAACGCTCAAATTTACTCATGCTCTCCTCTTCAACCTCAACGGAGCTGATAGCCTTGTCGGCAGAAATCATAAGGGACTTGTAGCTGAGCCTTAATGAGTCAATCATACCCGCAAGACCGCGGATAAAGGGAAGTCTGAAAAATTTACCCTTCGAGGTTATGGCGTTAAATTCAACTGCTTGGGTTTCAATTTTGTCCTCGCTCACGCGCACGGCAAGGTGGGTGTTCTTAGGCCCTCTCATCATAATTCCTTCAATGAGCGCAGAGCCGCCGATAGAGGTAATTTTTTTAACGTTTTCTTTAGTTTTTGCCATAGTTAATTCCTTTTTCTGTATGAAATTAAGATAAATCAGTCTTTTGCCAAGGGAAGAGCAATAGTAACGGTAGTACCTACACCGATACCGCTTTCGATATCGAGCGTTCCGCCGTGCAGCGCAACAATCTCATCGGCAAGGGCAAGACCTATGCCCGAGCCGCGAACACTCTGGTTAGCTTTGAAAAATTTATCCTTAACTCTCGGCAGGTCGTCCGGAGCAATGCCGCAGCCTGTGTCGGTTACGACGATTTTTATAAGCTCATCCTCGGTAATAACCTGAATACCTACCACACCCTCTTTTGGAGTGTACTTGAGAGCGTTGTCAATTATATTAATGAACACCTGCTTGAGCTTGTTTTTGTCACCCATAACAGGAGCAATCATGTCCGATTGGTCGTAGAGAAGGTGTTTTCCCTCGTTGTGAGCTCGGTCGCGCATCATGTAGAGTACTTCGTCAAGCTCAGCTAAAATGTCGAGCTTCTCTTTCATGAGAATCATTTGGTTGTTTTGCATTCTTGAGAAGTCTAAAAGCTCCTCAACAATACCTGTAAGCCGGGTGCTTTCCTTAACGATAATATCCATGCCCTTGTCAAAGGTTTCTTTGTCGGGAACACCGCAGGACTGCATGGTTTCTGCCCAGCCCTTGATAGCGGTTAAGGGAGTTCTCAGCTCATGGGAAACGCTGGAGATAAAGTCGTTTTTCATTCTGTCGGCTGCGCCTAAAGCGGTAGCCATATCATTGATAGAGTCGCAGAGGTCACCGATTTCGTCGTCGTACATCTTGTCGATTTGGGCGTTAAAGTCGCCCTCGGAGATTTTTTTAGCGGTTTCGGTAATATTTCTGACAGGGTTCACTATAGAACGCACAAAGTAGGTGCCGGAGATAATAACAAGACCGATAATGAGCATACCGACAATAACAAACACGGCGACAGCACAGAAGATTACAATGTCGATATCCGACATGGAGGAGATGTAGCGCACAGCGCAGATGTTTTCGCCGTCGGAGTTTTTAACCATACGCGTAATTGCGGTAACTTTCTCTCCGGAGGGGAGTCTGCCTACCCATTTTGCGTAGCCTGAGGTACTGTTTTTGGCTTCCTCGTAGTCGGGCATGGGGGATTCGGTATCGGGAGCAAAGCCCGTGGAGTTTGCCAAAATATTGCCGTTGCGGTCAATAACGGTAATTTCCATGCTTTCTCTCTCCGAGGAGGTTTCAACGTAATCGCGTGCGGCTGAGGTGAAGCCGGAAGCGGAGTCGGAGGGGAACTTCGAGAGAATTTTTGAAAACTCAACGCTTCTGCCGCTGAGAATCTGCTCAACCGAGGAGTAAAAGTAGGTATGTACGGCAAAGGAGAGACAGACAATGGCAAAAACAACAATGGCGACAATAGCGCAAAGAGTGTTAAGTACCCAGCGCTTAGTAATACCTTTTACCATCTTGTATCAACTCCTTTTTGTTTAGTCCTGAGTTACGGCGAAATTAGCCTTAGGGGAAGTAAGGCGGTGTTGCTATGAAATTATGCCTAAGTGAAGTTTTCCTGAAATAAAATTTATATTTCGTGTAAGCTAAAGCATAACTCAGCCAAAGGGAAAAGACTGAGCCAAAGGCTTATGCCTCCCACTTATAGCCTAAGCCCCAAACCGTAACAATATACTTGGGGTTAGAGGGCTCGTCCTCAACCTTCATGCGAAGACGACGGATATTAACATCAACAATCTTTTCCTCGCCAACGTATGCCTCGCCCCAAACATGATTGAGAATATCGGTACGGTCTAAGGCAACGCCGGGATTTGAGAAGAAGTATTCGATAATCTGAAACTCAACCTGAGTAAGCTCGATGAGCTTTCCCTGCTTCATAAGGGAGCGGTTTCTGAGGTTAAGGGTAAAAATACCGCTCTTAATTTCCTCTTTGAAGTTGTTTTCGTTTTTCTGCTCCGCAAGGGCAACACGTCTGTAAAGCGAGTCAACTCTTGCGGTAAGCTCTGAGGGTGAGAAGGGCTTTGTAACATAGTCGTCGGCGCCGAGCATAAGGCCTGTTACCTTGTCCATCTCCTGAGTTCTTGCGGTGAGCATAATGATACCTATACTTCCGTTTTTATTTCTAAGCTCCTTACAAACCTGAAGTCCGTCAATACCGGGCATCATAATATCAAGAATAGCAACGTCAAAGTCGCCGCCCTGCTCCTCGTATTTCTGAAGCGCCGCTTCGCCGCAGTCAGCCTCTACGACATCATATCCTGCACGGCGCAGGTTGATTACAACAAAATCGCGAATAGCGGCTTCGTCCTCGCAGACAAGAATTTTTTTCATATTATTAACCTCCGTCTCTTTCGGTATTTTATCTTGAATTGTGTTATTCTTCCGAGTTGTTTTTATTGTTTATACTGTTTATTGTTTATCTCTGAGTACAAATGCCTCGGCAATCTCCTCGTTGGTAAGCATCAAGGGGGAGTTGCTTTGAGGGATTTTGAAGCCGTAGACATAGGAGTCTGAAACTGCAAGCTGGGTGTAGCCCTTTGATGAAGCACCGTCATTCCAAACCGATGGCTCAAACATCTTTAGGGTAAGAAGCTCTTGACCCACACCCCTTTTCTCGTCCCACTGACAAATTGTCACCTCGTTGGTTGAGTAGTTTGCGTAGGCGGTGAAGCTGTCGTTCCACTTTTCGGGAACAAAGAAGTAGAAGTTATAGCTTATGGAAGCGATTGTTTTTTCCTTAACGGTCATATCGCCGCCAAAGCCATACTCGCACCAATAAATCACGGGAGCGGGAGATACGTCAACCATACCCTCGGCAAGAGGAAGCCTGAAGGTGTTGGGAATTTCGATAACTCCGTCAGAGTCGATATCCTCCGAGAGAAAGGCGTAGCTACGGTATGCCTGGTTAGTGGGTTCATCTTTCGTGAAAGCTACGCTTTTTAGAGCTTGTGTGCTGTCATCGTAGAATAGTATTTGGGTTTTGTAGTAGCTGTTGTTGGCGTTTTTGCTGTCGGGAACAAGTCCGTCAACAACGAGTCCGAACTGACCTTCAAATATATCTCCTGTTAGTAGCTGGGCGTAGGAAACAACGCTGTCGTCCATAGGAGATTCGGCGATGGTGTAGAGGTTGTTTCGAGTTCGATTGAGGGTAACAAGAGCGGCGCTTGCGGATTTTTCGGTGGTATAGAGGGAGAGAAGCATAATCTCATCCTTACCGCCGTCTGTGAAGTCGGCAATTTTGATATCCGTGTAGGTGTAGGAGGAAGCAAGCTCCACACTTCGGTTTCCGTCAAGCAGATAGAGTGACATGGTGTTGATAAGGGAATTGTATGAGCCGTAGCCTACGATAATTTCTTTAACTGAGTCGCCGTCTAAATCGGCAAAGAGGAGACGGTCAACCATGGTGCTGGTGCTCAGGTGGTCTCCGAGCACTACCCACTGCGAATTAATCTCTTTCATGATGAGCAGGTGGATTGTCTGAGTTTCTCCTGCGGGGAGGTAAAAGGCGATAGCCTCGTCCTTTAAGTCGCCGTCTAAGTCAACGGTGGTGATAGCGGTACGGTAGGTACCGTTTTGGGGGTATTTCAGAGTGTAGTTATCTCCTGCATGCTTGTCGATAAGCTCCTGAATTTGGGCGTTACCGCCGGTTGCCTTGGGAGGACGCATAAGCTCTGACGCGTTCATAGAAAAGCCCGTCCTACAGCCTGAGAGCGTGAATACCAGCATAGCGGCAAGCAGTAGTAAAAGTATTCTCTTTTTCATGTTTACCGCTCCTTTCTCTATGAGCTTGGAATTATTTTTCTTTCAGAACAGCGGTTAAGTATTTAATGGGTATTCCCTGGTCGGAGAACATTTTTTCATGCTCCGTGACGATGTTGTCCTTTATGTCGCTTTTGTGGAGGTCGTAGGTGATATAGGTTATCTCGAAGCCGCACTCCTTAAAATATTCAAGGCTGTCCTCAAAAAGCTCGTCGTTGTCGGTTTTGAAGCGAATTTCTCCTCCTCGGGGCAAAAGCTCCTTAAAGAGCCTGAGCTTTGTGGGATGTGTAAGTCGGCGCTTGTTGTGCTTGCCTCGGGGCCAAGGATTGCAGAAGTTAATGTAGATTCTCGAAATATTATCCTCGGGGGAGAGAATCTCGTCAATCTTATCCACGTTGTATGCCGTGAGCATGATGTTTTCGCACTCTCTGTTTTCCTCGGAAAAGATATTGACAATATTCCTTCTTGCAACACCTAACATATCGCTTTTGATATCTACGGCTATGAAATTAATATCGGGGTTTTGCAGGGCTTTTCTGCCTACGAAAGTTCCCTTGCCGCAGCCTACCTCAAGCTCAATCGGATTGTCACTATGAAAGAGACTTTTCCAATTTCCCCTCATATCCTTGGGATTGTTTATAAAAAAATCACAGGCGTCAAGCTCCGGCTGAGCCCACTTCTTTTTTCTGATTCTCATTAAATCACCGAAAACACAATATTTTGATTATATTTATTTCTAATTAGTACCTATTATATCAAAATGTAGTAGTTATTGCAATCATTTTAGCAAAAATATTTGTTAATGTTTTCATAAATGTTTATAAAAAAACACGGAGCCTGATGCTCCGTGCGGTAAACCGTTAAATTTTGTGGGAAATCCACCTGTAATTTTCGCTTTTTGAAAAAGAAATTTCGGGGAACTTTTGTGAAAGCTTTTCGCATAGGGGTTGTATGGCTACGTCCTCGGTGTGAAAATGTCCTGCGGCGATAATCGGCACACCCAAGGCGTGTGCCTCCAGAAGCTGATGGTGCTTGACTTCTCCCGTTACGAGCACGTCCGCTCCAAGTTCCTTTGCTCTTATAAAGCCGTCGCCGCCTGCGCCGCTTGAAACCGCAATTCTTTCTATGATTTTTTCGCCTAAGATGTATTCAACGCTTTCGCAGTTTAATGCGTTCTTTACCTCTTTTGCCAAGTCAATAACCGAGAGCTTTCTTTCAGGAGTGCCGACAGCTATAAAATCCTCGGGGAAAAGCTCAATTTGGGAAAGCCCCAGGGCTTTTGCGAGACAGATATTTACTCCGCAGTCCCTTGCGCGGTCTAAATTGGTGTGCAAACACAAGGCGGCAATATCCTCTCTTGCCAAAAGATAGGGAATACTGACTGAATTAAGAGCTTTCAGCGGGCTGAAAATAACGGGGTGATGGCTTATGATAAGGTCGGCTTTTAAGGCTTTTGCCTCCTCAATAACCTCGGGTGTTACGTCGAGGGAAAGAAGCACGTTTTTTACCTCTTTTTCCATGTCTCCCACAAGGAGCCCGCAGTTGTCAAAATCGGCCTGAGAGCTTACGGGTGCGAAGGTTTCCGTGTATTCAAAAATATCTTTAATTTTTATCATGACAGAGAAATCCTTTCTGCGATTTTGTCGGCAATTTTCGCATATTTTTCGTTGCCCTTTGCACGTTTTCTCAGGGTGCTTATCTGACGCTCCAGATAGGCTCTGTGAAGCTCGTTTTCCTCGGGATTCAAAATGCCGGTATATGAAAACTCATCTGAGATTTCCTGCGGAACTCCCCTAAAGGAAACCGCCATAACCGTGTAGAGCTTTCCCGAAGCCTCACAGGCACCCTGCTTATCAATCCGAAAGCCCTGCTTATAGAGATACTTTACGACTCTGTGTACCTTGGTCATAGGCTGTAAGACCAGTTGGTACCGAGGATTTTTTACCCAGGGAGCCGCGTCTAAAATTTCTATAATCGTGTCGCCGCCCATTCCGGCGATTACGATATCTCTCACTTCATCTGGAGAAATACCCGAAAGACCGCCGCAAAGACGGGTCTTAACCTTATCCTCGGCGTGATATTTCTCTACGGTTTCCCTGCCCTTCTGAAGCGGCTCTGAAGCGATATCCGCCGCAACGGCAAAAGGCACCTTGCCCTCAAGGACAAGATGCACGGGAAGATATGCGTGGTCGGTGCCGATATCCGCAAGGGGAGAGCCCTCACGGACAAATTCGCCGCATAGAGAAAGCCTTGAATCTAAGGAGAAAAGCTCTCTCATCCGCCGATTTTCTCGTTTATTTTACGAACCAGCTCGTCAACATCGGCATTGTGTACCTGACAGGCTTCCTCAATAGTCTCGCCTCTTGCGGCAGGACAGCCTAAGCAGTGCATACCCATAGCAAAGAAAAACTCTGCGGTTTCGGGATATTTATCGAGAACGTCGCCGATAACTAAGTCTTTTGTTATAGTCATAATTTTTTAACCTCCATGGGAAATTTTTTACAGAAATATTATATCACCCGACAGATTATTACGTCAAGAGAGGATATTTGGAAAATTTAATTCATAGGAATGGGGAGCACGTCGTTTTTGCCGACTGTCTTTTGCCGCGCTTGCGAAAAACAGAAAACGCCTCGGAAAATACCGAAGCGTTTGTTCACAAAAAATAAATCAAGCAATGCTCGAAGAATTATTCTGCGTCTGTACCTGCATTTCTTTTTGCAAAGCATTCTCTGCAGTAGTAGTCTTTGCCCTCCATGGGAGTAAAGGGAACAGAATCCTCTTTGCCGCAATCGGCGCAGATGATAGCAGATCTTTCTCTCTGGGGTCTGCCGGCATTTTTACGTGCCTGTCTGCAAGCCTTGCAGCGCTGGGGCTCATTTACAAAGCCTTTCTCTGCGTAGAATTCCTGCTCTCCAGCGGAGAAAATGAATTCCTCGCCGCAATCCTTGCAAATGAGTGTCTTGTCTTCGTACATTGGACTTACCTCGCTTTTGGAAATAATAAAATTTTTAATCCCGTGCGGATTTGCACCGCTTAGAGCAAAGCCCTAAACTTTTCGGGACAAATATCTAAGTTAATTTTTTGCGGATGCGCTGCAGGGCGTTATCCACAGATTTAAGGCTCACAGAAAGCTTTTTTGAAATATCCGAGTAGGTCATACCCGAGAGGTAGAGCCTTAAGACCTTTTGCTCCAAGGGGGAAAGGCGGCTCTTTAGGAGCTTGTCAAAATCCTCGGCTTGCTCCTTTTGAAGCATGAGAATTTCGGGATTCAGGGTGTTTTCGTCGGAGATCTCCAAGTCCTCAATAGAGAGGAGCTTCTCCTTTGGGATTGCTTTCTTACTCATATCCTTGCGGACAAGGGAGAGAAAGCGGCGATTGATACAGATAGAGGCAAAGTTCTTGAAGCTTGCATTTTTCTCTGAGTCGAAAGCCTTGCATGCCCACAAAAGTCCCAAAAGACCCTCCTGAGAGAAGTCGTTTCGGTCAAGGCCTGCGGCGGAATATCTCTCTGCGATAGAGCGGATAAGACCGCCGTAACGGTTGCTCAAAACGCCGAAGGCTTCGTTGTCGCCTCTGCGGACCTTTTCGGCTAAAGAAAGGTCAGAAAACTCCGAGTACCCTTTATCGCTCACAAACTCAGCCAAAACAAATCCTCACAATCCTATTATTAGGTAACCATTATATATCCAAATTTTGTTAAAGTCAATAAAACATGTCTAAATTTGTTAAGGAAAACTAATAAATTATACAAAATAGACAAATAGCAAAGGCTATTTTTGTATGGCTAATACACGAAAAAGGTGGTATAATGTAGAACGATAGATAGGATGTTGTGATTTTGACGTAACGCTCTATATGACAATGTATTCTTGCGAGGTATAATTTATGGTAGTAAAGGTAGGCAGCATAGGCTTATTCGGCTTAGAGGGCTACTTGGTAGAGGTTGAGACGGATGTTTCAAACGGAGTGGCAGCCTTCGATATTGTAGGACTTCCCGACGCAGCAGTAAGAGAGAGCCGCGACCGTGTCCGCACAGCCATGAAGAACTGCGGCTACGGCTTTCCTGTTTCACGAATTACCGTGAATCTCGCTCCTGCCGATATAAAAAAGGAGGGGCCTCTCTATGACCTTCCGATTCTTGTTGCAATCATGAAAGCTACAGCGCAGATTACAGGGGATATCTCCGACTGTGCATTTTTAGGTGAGCTTTCCCTGTCGGGTGAGGTTCGCTCCGTAAACGGAGTTTTGCCTATGGCGCTCAAGGCTCGTGACTGCGGCTTTAAGAAGCTCTTTGTACCCTATACCGACGCCCTTGAGGGTGCGGTTGTAAAGGGGATAGAGGTTTATCCCGTCAAGACGGTTTCCGAGCTTGTAAAATATCTGAATCATGAGGGGGAGCTGTCTCGGGCTGAGATGTCGGCGGAGACCTTTCCTATGGAAGCCATGCC
>JAQXHW010000168.1 GCA_029007475.1 Oscillospiraceae bacterium
TCGACCTATCCCACCTACGATATAAATAAGTACAACGATACCGAGTACTATATATCTCTCTTAGAGGATAAAAATCTCCCCCTTTTCGACCGGGCATTTCAGGGCGCATTTGCCCCCGGCTCAGTTGTTAAGCCTGCGGTAGCCCTTGCGGCCTTGGAGGAGGGCACTATCTCTGAGCTTACTTCAATAAACTGTACCAAAACCTACGATTACTACCCCAGCAACGTGGTTAACTGTATGTTCTACCACGGAGTTCTGGGCGTTACCGAAGCAATTATCAAGAGCTGTAACTACTATTTTGCCGAAGTGGGCAGACTCTTGGGAATAGATACCATGTGGCTCTACATGGAAAAGTTTGGCTTAGGCGAAAAAACAGGACTTGAGATTTCCGAGAGCAGCGGTTTCCTGGCAGGCCGCGACAGCGCAAGCTGGCTCCCCGGTAATACCGTTCAGGCTGCGATCGGCCAGTCTGACAACACCTTTACCCCTGTTCAGCTTGCAACCTATGCGGCGACTATTGCAAACGACGGCGTACGCCTTAAAACCCACCTTGTTAGCAAGGTTACCTCTTACGACAGAGAGGAAACAATCCTTGAAAACAACGAGAAAAACGCGGAAGTTGTCGAGGACCTGAACCTCACTCCCTACAACCTCAAGGTGGTTCAAAACGCCATGAGAAACGTAGTCGCAAGCAGCTCGGGTACAGCATACTATTCCTTCCTCGGCTTCCCCATTGAGGTAGCCGCAAAAACCGGTACTGCGGAAAATATCGGCTCTGACCACACAACCTTTATTTGCTACGCACCCTTCGACGACCCCGAGGTAGCAATCGCCGTAGTTTTGGAACACGGCTCAAGCGGTACTTTTTCCATGGCAGTTGCAAGGGATTTACTTGAGAGCTACTTTGGCTTGGACGTAGAGGAAACGACAGTTGCCGTGGAGGAAGTATCAACTGCGGCGGCGCAGTAAAAGTCACCACTTTTTATACCCAAATATCACAGTCAGCGTGACGGCTTTGGAGCAATCAAGCATTTCTTGTCTCTTTTCTCTCTTGTCTATTTTGCCCAATTTTCGCGCTTCAAATTTTACACAGGTTTATGTTGTAGACAAAAGAGATTTATGATAAAATAACGATGAGGTATTGTTTATGAGTAAAGTCATCGTTGTCGCCTCCGGAAAGGGAGGTACGGGTAAATCCACCGTTTCCGTCGGTTTGGCGGTTGCCTTGGTTAAACTTAATAAAAAAGTTCTCCTCGTTGACTGCGACAGCGGTATGCGCGGAATCGACCTTATGTTGGGTGTTGAAAAGGAGCTTGTCTACGACGTTTCCGACGCCGTGGGCGGCGGCTGTGACAAGACCGCCGCTATCTACGTAACCTCCAACATCTACGGCCTTTACATGATGCCCGCCGCTCTTTCTGCTGAGGACGAGGTTTCCCCCGAGGTGCTCCGCGAGCTTATCGAGGACATCAAAAACGACTACGACTACATAGTAATCGACTCCCCTGCCGGCACAGGCTCAGGCTTTGACGCCGCCGCAGCCGCCGCTGACAGGGCATTAATAGTTGTAAACCCCGAGCCTACAAGTGTTCGCGGCTGTCTTAATATTCACCGAAAGCTGGCTGAATCAGGCAAAACCGACGTGCGCTTGGTTATCAACCGCTTCGACCCGAAGCGATTTGTTCAAATGGGTCTTTTCGAAAATTTGGACGAGCTTATCGACAAATGCGAAACTCAGCTAATCGCAGTTGTTCCCGAGGACATCAAGATTGCCTCAATAGCTCAGAGAGGTCAGTCAGGCAAGGAGTCTGCACCCTCAATGAAGGCTTTTGAAAATCTTGCCCTGCGCATAGAGGGGCAAAATCCCCCCTTGCCCAAAAAGCTCCTGGGGCTTAAATAAACTTGCTCAAACCTTTTTACTTTAATTTCGCCGACTTGCTCGGCAGACGGAGGTTTAATATGAATATTGCACTTATTGCTCACGACGAGAAAAAGGAGCTGATGGTTCAGTTCTGCATCGCATACTGTGGTATTCTCAGCCGCCACAACATTTGCGCCACCGGCACAACCGGCAAGATTGTTGCCGAAACCACCGGTCTTGAAATCAGCTCGTTCCTCGGCGGCTCTCAGGGCGGCGGACAGCAGATTGCCGCAAGAATTGCCTGCAACGAGATTGATATGCTCCTGTTTTTCCGCGATCCCCTCAATCCCAAGCCCTCCGAGGCAAACGACATGAATCTCCTCAGACTCTGCGATATGCACAACATCCCTGTTGCTACCAATATCGCTACTGCCGAGGTGCTCATTCACGGACTTGAGCGCGGCGACCTTGACTGGAGAAATGTTCTCAAATAATTTTTCCGAAAAAAGCTAAATACCAAGGGGCAAGCCTGCCCTTTGGCATATTATACAGGACGTTCCGTAAGTCTAAAATAAGTTAGTAATACCTGCCTGTGCGAAAGCACGGGCATTTTGTTTTGCCGAAATCTATCCGCCTGATAACCCTCTGTTTCCTCTGTCAAGGCAAAAGAGCAGCATGAAACGGCAAAGCCCCCTGACTCTCTGCGCCAAACTTCACCACTTTTACTATTAAATTCCCCTAAAACCCACCCAATTTGAGATTATCTGCCATTGATTTTTTAAGGATTTTGCAGTAAAATTATAGTGCATTTTATTTTCAATAAAGAGGTGTTCAGAATGTGTTCTTGTAACTGCAAAAAAAGTGACCTTTCGCTGCTCGCTCCCGTCCTCTCGGAGTACGCAAGTCAGAAAGGCGCATTAATTACAATTCTTCAGAA
>JAQXHW010000169.1 GCA_029007475.1 Oscillospiraceae bacterium
GTTTACGTCGTGGGAAACCATTAGGACAGCCACCCCCTCAGCATTTAAGGAGTCAACTATAGAGTAAAACTCATTAGTAGCCAGTGGGTCGAGAGCTGAAGTGGGCTCATCTAAAAGCAGGAGCTTTTTAGTAGCGCAAAGTGCGCGAGACAAGAGAACCTTTTGCTGTTCACCGCCGGAAAGCTCATTGAAGCTCCTTTTAGAAAGTGCTGAGATACCCACCTTTTTCATGATATCCTTTGCTTCCTTTTTTTGGTCTTTGCCGTAACCAAAGCCGAAAAAACTCCTATTGAGAAAACCGGACATAACAACTTCGGTAACTGAAGCGGGAAAATCCTTGGTATAGGGCGGCTTTTGGGAGAGATAACCCAGATGACGCGAGGAAATATCAGAGGAATACTCGATAACTCCATCGTACTTTCTGAGAAGTCCCAAAAGTCCCTTAAAAAGCGTGGTTTTGCCTGAGCCGTTTTCCCCTACTATACATACATAATCACCCGAATTAACAGAAAAGCTCAGGTTATTTATAACTGCTCTACCCTCGTAGCCCAGCTTTAGATTTTTAACATCAAGTAATTTCATATTATACCTTCAAACTTACGTAAA
Organism: Oscillospiraceae bacterium; assembly: GCA_029007475.1. Taxonomy (GTDB): domain Bacteria; phylum Bacillota; class Clostridia; order Oscillospirales; family Acutalibacteraceae; genus Ruminococcoides. The sequence goes on from JAQXHW010000169.1 coordinate 607, forward strand.
AGTCCAAAATCGGGCGGAATATCCGCCCGACCGAGAATCATTTTTTATCGGAAAACATACGGCAAGCAAAAGCCAGAGTGATTACAACCGCCGAAATCAAAGAGAGAATTGCAGGTAATACACAGCTCATTAATACCGTACTTGAGAAAATCATGGAAACTACAAAGCCTGCGACCAAAATAAGAGTCACAAGGAGCAAGCAGTAGAGCATGATTCTAAAGGACTTTGAGGAGGCCTTCTCAAAGGGAGTTGCCTCGTCGGCTTCATCTTTTCTCTTTCTTTCCTTTTTCTGTGTAAAGGCTCTGAAAAACAGAGCAGAAGAAATATAGGAAAATGCCAGAGAAGAAAGCATTATAGCAAACGAAAGATGACCTAAGGGTGCGCGGCAAATAACACAGAAAGAAAACGCAACCGCTACGCTCAAAGCACCGCCCATTAAAGCAAAAAGGGATATTTTCAGACCGAGTTTTTTATAGCTGATAAGATAATAAATTAATGTTAAGCCGTAAATAAGCACAGCGGCAACGACGGACTTGAGCAGAAACGAAACCGACAGATTGCCCCAAGTAAAGGCAGGCGCAGTAACTCCGCCGATTGTGAAGAGCAGGATAATTGCAGCAGCAATCACAACCGCCGCACCTACTATGGAAAAGGTATAAAAGCCTTTTAAGCTAAAGGATTTTTTCATTTCTTAGCACCTCCGAATACAGAAGGTTTACTTAGAGCTTTGAAGCTGTAAAGACTTCTCAGCACAAGATTAGGCAGAATGTAGCCTGAAAGGAAGTTTAGAAGTGCGCCGAAGAACAAAACGAAGCAGAAGTTATATATTCCGCCGGTTGCACCGCCGCCGAAAATTCCGATAATCAGGCCGGCTGTTGAGAAAAGGAACATACCAATAAGGGAAATTATCATGAGAATTATGTTTATATCAAGTATGTTCTTAAAGCTCTTTTTGAGTCCTTCGGAAACGGAAACTCCCATGGGATTACCGCTGTCAAGCTGATACTTGATTCTTTCGGCAATAATAATCATTGAAATTACTGTGAGCATTACAGATAAAGCAAGCGCTGCAGCGCCGGGTACGGTCATAAGGAAGGTACTGTTTCCGCCGAAGCAGAAGCCCGTGATTATTGCGACTAAAGCCGATAGCTCGAAAAGTGCCATGATAATTGCAACTGCGCCTACTGTACGATACTTATATACCATAAATACAGCCAAAATAACAGCCGCGGCAATTCCTACATAAAGCATGATATCAGCAGCATTTTTGCCCACGGTAGGCTCAACTTTATCGTAAGAAACAGTTAAGCCCTCAGGGAGAGTACCGCTGCCGATAACAGCAGAATAGAGCTTTACTTTGCTTTCGGTGAAATCCATACCGGAGAACTGCAGGCTGCCGCCGACAATTTCCTCGGATACCTTGGGATTTGCAAGCATTCTGTTATCAAGCCACAGTGAAACGGTTTGGTTATAAAATCTTCCGGTAGAGGGGTTTGATACTGTCTTTAGAAGCTCTGCTGCTTCGCTGTTATACTGAACGGCGACATAATAATATGTTGCATTGCCTTCTGAATAGCTATACCATGTAGAGGACTCGACATCCTCAGATGAAAGGATAACCTCTTTTGCGGTATCACCGCCGGGGAAAGCATAAACTAAACTATTGGAGGAATCGTATAGACCTGTCTGGAATTCCTCGCCGGGACGCAAAGTAAGATTGCCGATAGAAGTGAGAATATCTGCGATTTCCTCAGCAGAATACTCGCTGTTGATACTGTTGGGAATTGTAAGTACAATTGCTTTTTCGGGTGCATTGACATATAAATCATAATCAACCAATCCATAGGCGGCAGCACGCTTCTCAACGACACTTGCAGCTTCCTTTACGGTGTCAAGATCAGCTTCGTCAGCGGTAGAGGGCTTGAGGGTTACTCTTGCACCTCCGCTTACATCGATGCCCCAATCAATATCTCCGAAACCCTTTATGGGAACTCGTCTGAAGTCGCCTTCATAATAACTAATGCCTAATAGAGATACCGCAGAAAACAGCAAAAGCACCAGTATAATTATGACGGAGATAGGTTTTGCCAGTCTCTTCATAGCTTGAAACCTCCGTAGTAAAAAAATAACTCTGTTAATTTCGCCGAAACTAACCAATCATGCAAAATACGACAGAGTTATTATATGATTTTTTAATAAAATTGTCAATGATTATCAGTTAATCTTCACAAAGCATTAGAAGCCGGGTTTACTTTTCAAGTAGCTTCTCGATAGCGCAGATTTTAACGCATAGGCAGAACACGTCCATTGCAACAGAGAGTTCCTCAAGAGGCGGGAATGAAGGCGCAATACGGATATTGCTGTCCTTTGGGTCATTTCCGTAGGGATAGGTTGCGCCTGCCGAGGTAATAACCAGGCCGGCGTCCTTGCACATTTTCTCGACCTTTTTAGCTGTACCGGGGTAAATATCAATGCTTACGAAGTAGCCGCCGCGGGGTTTAAGCCATGAAGCAATACCTAAATCAGCAAGCTGTTCGTTAAACTTTTTATCAACAAGCTCGAAGCGTGGACTTAAAATCTCCCTGTGCTTCTTCATTTGAGCCTTAACACCGTCAAAATCCTTAAAGAATAGCATGTGACGGAGCATATTGATTTTATCGTAACCGATTGTCTGGCGCATATATCGCTCACGAAGCACCTTCATGTTATTAGGAGAGGTTGCCATTGCAGCGACACCTGAGCCGGGAAAAGTAATCTTTGAGGTTGAGCAGAAAATTATGGGAAGGTCGATATTTCCTGCCTTTTCGCACTCATTATACAGGCTTATAAGAGTATCGCCTTCGTCAGCAAGATCGTGAACGCAATAAGCGTCGTCCCACATGATTCTGAAATCGGGAGCCGCAGGCTTCAAATTTGCGAAGCGGCGAACGGTTTCATCGGAATATGTAATACCTTGAGGATTAGAATACTTAGGGACACACCAAATTCCCTTAATATCAGCATCATTTGCTACGAGATTTTCGATAACATCCATGTCGGGGCCTTTATCGGTCATAGGAACGGGAATCATCTCGAAGCCGTAGTATTCAGTAATTGCAAAGTGACGGTCGTAACCGGGTACGGGACATAAGAACTTTCTGCCCTCAACATTCAGCCATGGTTTCTCACCCTCTACGGGAGATTTGGTCATAAAACAGGAAATTGTGTCAAACATCATATTAAGGGAGGAGTTACCGCCTACCATTACCTGCTCTTCGGGAACCTGAATAAACTCAGAAAAGAGCTTTCTGCATGAGGGAAGTCCGTCAATGAGTCCGTAGTTTCTGCAATCAAGACCATCCTTGGTATGACAATGATGACCTGAGTTTACTATATCAAGCATTCTAACGGAAATATCAAGCTGCTCCGAGCAAGGCTTACCTCTTGACATATCCAGGTTAAGATTCATCGCCTTGAACTCTTCGTAATTCTTTAAGAGGGCTTCCTTTTCCTGTAAAAGCTGTTCCTTTGTGTACTCTGAATACTGCATTTTTTGCTACACCTCATAACCAGAAATTCATTTTATAAATATTCAACTGCTATATTATATGACATATAATCAAAATTTGCAAGTTTTATTTTCAAATCCTGCAAATATTTTTCAAAATAAAACCCGTCCATATCGGACGGGTCGTGAAAATCAATAATATTTGTAGTAACCGTACTGACCTTTTGAGTACTTTCGCTCAGAAGCTGCGCAGCCTACCTTTAGGAAACCTAAAACTTTGCTGTCTGCAAGGCGGATACTTTGGAGAGCTTTTTCGATATCACCGTGGGTAGTAAACTTCTCGCGAACTACCACCACATAGCCGGCTACCAAATCCTTGAGGATAAGGGCATCGGCAACAACACCGACGGGAGGAGTATCGAGGATAATATAATCGTAATCTTTCCTCAGAACCTCAAGCATAGCAGAAAAATTCTGAGACGCCAAAAGCTCTGAGGGGTTGGGAGGAATTGAGCCGGAAGTCAAAACATCCAAATAAGGGAGAACGTCACGGTTTATTACCTCGTCAAAGCTCTTGAATTTTCCGATAACCTCAGAGAGACCCGCGGTATTTTGAAGCTTCATGAGATTATGAAGGTTTGGACGGCGAAGGTCGGCGTCAATTAAAAGTACCTTCTTATCCATTTTTGAAAACGAAATTGCGAGGTTAGCGGTTGCGGTTGACTTGCCCTCACCCTTTGACCAGCTTGTGAACGCTACTACGTTGCTTTCGGCTGCCGATAGAGAGAAAACCAAATTGGTACGGGCGATTTTATAGCCCTCAACAATGGCAAATTTGCTGTCGCCGCTGATAACATTCTTGGACTTATCCATGAAGTTCATCTTTTTACCTTTTCTTGAAAGCTTCATTTCTTTTTCGCACCGCCTTCCGTATCAAAGTCAATAATCTCACCGAACACAGGAACATCATACATCTTGTAGAGATCATCGCCGGACTTAATTGTTGTATCAATTACTTCAATAATTATTGCAATAAGGATTGAGATAATAAGTCCGCCAAGGAGACCGAAAATTGCATATCGAGTCTGGTTAGGAGCGGAATGAGCACCGGGAGGTGATGCTTCACGGCCGATAGGGATAGCTTCAGCGTCGGTATAGTAATTGGAAAGAACATCAGGAGCTTTATAACGCATTGCGTTGGCAACCTCGGCGCAAACGACAGGGTCACCGCCGGTTACGGTAATATTAAGAACGTTAGACTCATTAACGCTTTTGATTGAATGTGAATATCCGGGCTTTATTACGTCGAGCATTTCTTCGGCGTAAGTCAGGATAATTATTGAGTTATCAGCAAGGTTTGTAGACGAGGTAATAGATCCGGAATTGATTTTTCCGTTGTCATCATAATCACCGCTTTGGGCTTCCGAATTAATTTTAATGCATATTTTTGTACTTGCAGAGTAGGTTTTGGGGATAAAATTATCAGCGTAGATGTAGGCACCCAAAGCAGCAACAATAGACACAATGACAATGAGCTTAATATGCGCTAAGAGCATTTTAAGAATGTCGCTAATGGTCATTTCTCTCACTGTATTTCCTCCTTATTATTTCGTTATCTTTTACTATTGTAATATATTTTGGGCATTATTTTATTCTTGTTCAGAAATATAATCCCTAATTTAACAAAAATCATCAACCGCATACGCTGAGAAGCACACCGGCGGCAACAGCCGAGCCGATAACACCGGCTACATTGGGACCCATTGCATGCATCAAGAGGAAGTTAGAGGGATTTTCTTTCTGACCTACCTTATTTGCAACACGGGCAGCCATGGGAACAGCGGAAACACCTGCTGCGCCGATTAAGGGGTTAACCTTGCCCTTGGTAAATACATACATGAGTTTTCCGAAGAGGACACCGCTCGCGGTACCAACTGAGAATGCGGCAAGGCCGAGAGCAATAATACCTAAGGTCTGCCAAGAAAGGAAGGATTTTCCCGTTGCGGTAGCGCCCACCGTAAGACCTAAGAATATGGTAATAATATTCATCAGCTCATTTTGAGCAGTCTTAAATATTCTGTCAACAACTCCGCTTTCCTTAAAGAGATTACCCAGCATCAGCATACCTATCAGAGGTGCGGCAGAGGGCAGTAGAATTGAACATACGATAGTTACAATAATCGGGAATAAAATCTTCTCGAGTTTGGAAACAGGACGAAGCTGCTGCATTACAACAGAGCGTTCCTTCTTAGTTGTGAGAAGTTTCATGATAGGAGGCTGAATAATTGGAACAAGCGCCATATAGGAATACGCCGCTACCGCTATCGGACCTAAAAGCTCGGGGGCGAGCTTAGTCGTTACAAAAATTGCCGTAGGTCCGTCGGCGCCGCCTATAATACCAATTGAACCGGCTTGTCCATTGCTAAAGCCCATTAAGGTTGCCGCAATAAAGGTAATGAATATAGCAACCTGTGCGGCAGCACCTAAGATAAAGCTCTTGGGATTAGCGATAAGAGGACCGAAGTCGGTCATACATCCGATACCAAGGAAAATAAGGGGCGGATATATTCCGAGCTTAACGCCTTGATAGAGATAGTAGAAAAGTCCGCCGTATTCCGGCTTATTTACGTACTGAATACCGTCTATCGTGGTTATAGCATATCCCGAAGCGTCTCCTGCGTACTCACTGAGAGGAATCATTTGAGTTGAGGGAGCAGCCATAATGGGAGGATAGAGGTTGACAATAAGCATGCCAAAAGCTATCGGTAAAAGTAAGAGAGGTTCATACTGCTTCTTAATTGCCAAAAACAAAAGAAAACAGGAAATACCAATCATTACATAATTTTCCCAAGAAAGCGCCGTCAGACCGGAAACCTCGAATAGACCTTTCAGGGAATCAAGAAAGCCCTGCCAAATTCCCATTTAGAAGCCCCTCCTTGCCGAGATATTCTGCATCATACCGGCTACTGCCCATTCGCTTCTTTTTGCAGGAGTTCGCCTAACACTTACAACACGAACCTTTTTCTCCTCGCCGTAAAAAGCTTCCACAGCCGCTGAAATAACGGCAATAGTCTGCAAATCAACTGTATTTGAGTCTGTCACAGGAGCAGCTGCTGTGACATTTACTGCTGTGACATTAACTTTGGAATCGTTTTTATCCTTAGGAGCTTTAGGCGGTTTATTCCCGCCTTTTTTCTGCGCCGCATGAACAACAGAAGAATAAATCTTGATTATTGCAATAAGCAGAATAAGTGCAGCGAAAACCACTATAACTCCCGTAACAAGAATAACAAGGGACTGATTTTCTTCACCGACTGACTGCGCAGGAGCGGTGGTCATCACCTCGGCAGCCATTGAGGCAATAGTCTTAGGTATCATAAGTCAACCTCCGTTGGATACTCGTTATTGGAAAAGAAAAGTTACATTTCTCCGAGTACACAAAATATATATCTATTTTATACTTTTTGTGCACATTTTGCAAGAGAAAAAAACAAAAACCGCCGATATTTTTCAGCGGTTTTCAAAAAAATGTATATTTATCAGAGAATTATGCAAATAAGTCCGTTGCAACCGTCGTTAATAATTTTCTCCATTGTTTCGCATAGCTTTTTGCGCGCATCTGAGGGCATTCGGTAGAGCTTGTTATGGAGGCCTTCATTCACAAGGTCGCTGACAGATTTTCCGAATATATCGGAATCCCAGATTTTTACAGGGTCCTCCTCAAATTCCTTGAGAAGATATTTTACTAAATCTTCCGACTGCTGCTCACTCCCTACGATAGGAGTAACCTGAGCGTAGGTATCAATCTTCATCATGTGTACAGAGGGCGCCGAGGCTTTCAGCTTCACTCCGTATTTGCCGCTTTGCTTAATTATCTGCGGTTCCTCAAGCTTAAGCTCCTCCATGGTAGGCATGACGATTCCATAGCCCTCATTCATGACGTTTTCGTAGGCCTCGGCAATTCTCTCGTACTTGCTTTGCTTTTCACGCAGGGCGGCAAAGCTCATTAGCAAAGATTTTTCATCGGGAATATCAAGACCTGTTTCCTCGCTTAAGACCTTAAAGAACAACTCATGGGACATAAATACGCTTATGGTTGCCGTTCCTGTACCTAAATCTATTGAGGAGAGCCTTGCCGCGCTTATGTGTTCGTTTTGGCATATTTCCTCGGCAATCTGCTGTACCTCACGCAGTTTGTTTATCTTTCCTCCCGAGGCGGAAATATCGGATAAAATCGAGGATTTAAGCCAATGGTCTTTAGACAGCGAAACTATCCATGAGGGAAGATCAATCCTGATTTCACGAATAGGAAACTCAAGGAGGATTTGCGCCAATATTCGCTTGATTTCGGTTTCGTCTAACTCCAGGCAGGATATGGGAATTACAGGCACCATGTACTTTGCCGCAAGCTCCTGAGAAAGACTTTGGGCGCTTTGTGAGGTTGGCTCAAGGGTATTTAGCAGGATTATAAAAGGCTTTGAGATATCCTTTAACTCTTTTATTACCCTTTCCTCCGCATCAATATATGCTTCGCGGGGGATATCCCCTATTGAACCGTCGGTTGTAATTACCAGACCGATAGTGCTGTGGTCGGTGATAACCTTTTGAGTACCGAATTCTGCCGCTTTATCAAAGGGTATCTCCTCAGAAAACCAGGGAGTTTTCACCATTCTCGGGGTATCCTCTTCCATATAGCCCAAGGCTTCGGGCACTATGTAGCCTACGCAGTCAATCATTCTCACAGAGAGCTTTACATTGCCGCCTAAGTCGATATCAACAGCGTCCTCGGGAATAAACTTAGGCTCTGTTGTCATAATCGTTCTGCCTGCCGCTGACTGCGGCAGCTCATCCTGGGCGCGCTCCCGCCTATATTCGTCGCTTATATTCGGAATTACCAAGGTATCCATGAATCTCTTGGTGAATGTTGATTTACCGGTTCTCACAGGGCCTACTACTCCGATATATATATCGCCGCCGGTCCTTGTGGCTATATCTTGATAGATGTTTCTCTGTTCCATTCTTTTGCCTCCGCCGTATACTTATTATATTAGAATTTATGCTCAAATAATTTACTCTATGACATTACGATGTGAAAATCATGAGCATTTTATCCTCGGGAAGTTCCTCACAGGTAAGAGAGTTTTCCTCTCGTAAAGTATCAATGCAGGTATTATAGCGCTTTGAGATATCCCATATCTTCTCTCCTGCTCCTGCATAATAAAGAATTAAGGGAGTTTTGTCTTTTTCTTTCTTGTTTTCGCTGAGTTTATTAACACACTTTATTTCTCTTATAGAAACATCATTCCACAGGAGTGCTTTATAACATAGCTCAAATCGAAGTTCAATGTCGGCATTTTCCCCTAATCTATAACTGAGGCTGTTCACGTTACAGCATAGAGCGTCTATATGTGAAAATGCTTTAGGAAACTCATGGGAATGAGAAACATTTACCTGTCTGTCAATTAAAATCAGCTCTTCATCCATGGTCAGCGCAAGGATTGATACGTCAATTTTTCCGCTTATATCCAAGGTGTTTTCATTAAAAACACCGCTGATGCTCGGTGTTTCAATCAGAATATCAATTATCTTCTGTATTTGCTTTTCACCCAATGACAGACTCTGCTTTTCAATTACGCTTAAGTTTATGGGGGTTACATCCTTTTGAAGCTTCAGGGTGCTGTATTCGTTTTCCGTATCATAGTCCACGGAATATGCGTCACTGATATACTCTGCTTCTCTGTTTGCAAAGCCAAACACATCGGCAAGAACGGTTGCTTCAAGGTGGATTAAGGGCTCCTCAGACATCACCTCGGACTTTAGACTAACCTCGTATGTACTGATACTCAGATTAACATGAGTCAGGTCGCAATTCTCGGCGGCTGTCCTGACAGTCTCCTTGAAAGGATATACACATATATACTGGTCAACCTCTCCCGTAGAGGCGTCGCTTATATAGAGCATCCTGAGGGTTAACTCTCCCGAAAGGGTTACTTTGTCGCCGTTGTGGCTGTGGTCATTTAGATTTGCGGATAAATCGGTACGCACTATTGTTTCAATAGGCTTTCTGGCTTTGAAGCTTACAACGTCTGAGATGTTGATTCTGTCCTGGGAAAACAGTTTAAGTTCACTTAGCTCAACGGTTTCTTCTTTAGCCTGGAGGTCGCAGGGATTTTCCAAAGAATACAGGCTTTCAAGCTCTCTCGATACTATCTTCACGGAAAGAGAAAACGCACCGTGAACCGATAGCCTGCGGGGAGTCAGGGCCCGGCAGTTAATGTATTCGGGCTTCGGGGTTATATCAATAATATGCTCCCCTACCTCTCCTGCTACCGGAATAGACGTTGCGAAGGGGTGATTCTGTTCGTAGCATCTCAGGGCTTTCTTGTCCTTATCGGTGTATAGAATTCTGATAATCGCAGCACCCTCTACTCTCAGCTCTCCTGCGGAAAGACTATGGGTGAAAATCTTAACTGACATGGAGCATTTAAGAATACTCTCAATATCCGCACAGTAATCGGGCAAGGTAAAATCTAAGTCTACTGGCTGCTGAGTGCTTGTACTCAAAATTTCATTTCGGGTAAACAGAGGTTCTTCTCTTAAGGTGTAGTCCATTATTTATCTCTCCTTTTTTGTTCTAAGACATTTTATTAGAGAGATTCCGAAATTATGAATACAGCATAGAAAAAACCGCCTACTTTATAAGTAAGCGGTTTCTGGAACTGCGTGTCATGAGGCATTCCGATTGCCTTCACCGCTCAGAGCGTTCCGCATGTAACAGTTAGGTGTACCGTAGCTTGAGTTTTCTAAAGTAAACCGTGCTTCCTACCGGAGACATGCTGATTTCTGCCACGATATAACTTTAGTATATCTAAACGTATAAAAGCCCGAAGATTTCTTCGAGCTTTTACAAATGCTACTGTTCGAGTAAGGGTTGTTTTTTGATTCTATAAATCTTTCTAAGTATGAATGAAATAAACCTCGGATTCTCAATAAGTACAACTTTCAACAGGTTCTCCTCCTAAATATACAGCATAATACAATTATGGTGATTGCCGCTACCACCACGACAAATTCGTATGGCAGGCAACTCGCTACGAGCAATCCTGCCGCAAAGGCAAGTGCGGCAGAGCATCCTTTGCGTCTCATCAGCATCACCTCTGGTTTATACTATGCCGGCGCTTAAAATGTGTGAAAGAAAACCGTCGGCAATTAAGACGACGGTTTTCTCTTAGATATTATGCTGTGTATTTGCTGTCAGATATTAATGAGTTCGCCTATGGGTGTGCTGACAGTCATTCTTGCAATAAATTTTTGAATTATCGTTGCATCCTTAATGTTGATTTCTTTGTTTTGGTCAGCATCAGCAGCGAGTATTGCAACAGCGTCCTTAATACTTTCGGCGCCTGCAACTGATTTTTGAATAAGGGTTGCATCCTTAATGTTAACCTCACCGTTCATATCTGCATCGCCTAAGTAGTAGGATTTACCGTCAGGCTTTGTGTCAGGTTCTGTCTCAGCGGGTGTTGAAGGCTGTGTTTCAGGATCTGTGGGAGTGTCTACGACAGGTACAGCTTCACCAATTGTTATTGTTTTTGACGCTGTAACCTTTGTGTTAGCTGCGTCGGTTACGGTTACCTCGAAAGTATGCATACCCTTTGAATTGGGAGTAAATACTATCTCACTTCCGGTTGCGTTAACACTCTTGCCGTTAATTTTATACTCATAGGTATAGGGTGCCTTACCGCCATAGGCTTCGGCTGTGATTGTAATTTTACTGCCTACTCCCTGTGCTCCTGCCTTATCTGTGCCGAAATTAACCTCTAAGGGTGCTTCGGTAATAACCGTGTCCTTCAAGAGATTGCCTACTCTTGCAAGAGGAACTGTAATATGGTCGGCATCCTCTTTTTCATGAGAGCTTGAGGGATCGAAGCTATACTCTACATCAGCGTTATCAAGACAAGCAGGGTCATGGGGTAAGGTATTCATAGCAGAAGTACCGAAGGTACTTACAAGCATAGCACCGATTCCGTTTTCCTCTACATACGCCTTATCAATACCCAAGTGCTTCATAGGAATTGCGACTTCATAGATAAAGCCTGCGTCCTTCTTGTAGCCTAAATCGAAGAAATCTACCCAATCGGAGTTTGCGCTGTAAGTATCACCGATGCTGCGGCTGCCGCCGAAGCCGTTGATACCTATAAGCTTCTCGGATAAGGTGCCGTAGTCCCAAGCGATTTTGAATCCGTTATTGTTGGGAGTACCGGGGTTGTTATTAGGTCTTCCGATACTAATTGACTCGGAGTAATTAAAGAAGCCTTCGTCATCAAGAGGAATAATTGCGGCTCCGCCGTTTGTGTTAGCTGAATCGAAAGCAATAAAGGTATCAATATTGGTATCAAATGATAAACCGCTTCCCCAAACACTTGCAGATTCAATCCAGGTGTTTGTCTTTATATTGAGCTCCCTTGCCTTACCGTCGGCATGCTTCTCAGGGTCAACGCTCAAAAGCAGATACATGGGAAGTCCGGGATTCCAAATAGAACCGTTAGGCTTCTGGGCAGAGAAAATATCCTTGCCGCCTAAAATTGCGCTTGTATTTGCCATTTCCCACATGAAATAAAGATTTTCATCATCCCATGCGGCATAGAGTGCGTAATCGTCTACCGCTCTCTCGTGGATTGAGGAAGGCATATATACTCTTGGGTCATCATTAGCTACACCCTGAGCAATAAGCATTGAAGAATCCCATTCGGAGGGATTTCCGTCCACAGTTATGTTGGTCTTATATGAGCCCAACTGAAGATTGGGGTTAGTGCCGTAGTTTCCGCCCAGGGCGTCGGTTGTGTGACCGTCTGATGCGGATTCAATCTTTGTCTGGGAAGGTGTAAAGGTTTTGTTGTATGTGAGGACAGTAATTGTTTCGATGCCCTTATCGTTTTTAGCCTTTAGAGTGAGAGTAATCTCGGAATTACCGATTTTGCCCTCGCCTACTGTTATTGTTGTACGCTCTGTGTAGGGAATCTCGGAGCCGTTGTCAACAGAGTAAGTACCGCTTACGGCGTTTTTAAGGTCGATATCTACGTTAATAGTTTCACTGCCAAACTTTGTGCGGCTTGCTGTGTATGCAAAGCCGTAGGGCTTAGAGTCGGGCTTTCCGTAGTCAATCCACTGTAATTCAGCGGTTAAGAGCTTGCACTCTCCGACCTTAAGGGAAAGTCCTGTCTGTTTGGGATATTTTCCGTAAGCAGGGTCGTCCTTCTCAAGTCCGTTTGTGAAGATAATGCTTTCGCTTTTATATGTTTCATCAAAGGTTAAATAGTAATAGCCTGTTTTCTCGTCGCGAAGCATAAGCTGTCCGGGCCATTCTGCATTCTCAACTGTGCCGTAGGCGTAGCAGTATACAGTATCCCAGTTAAACTTGGAGTTGTCAAAATATACTATTGAGGCTCCGATAGGAGAATCGACTAAGGTATAGGTATATGTTTGCGATACCGTGTCGCTTCCGTCGGTTGCTGTAAGAATCAGAGTAAATACGTCCCCTGCTTTTGCATCCTTACCGATTACGATTTTGTCGCCGTCAGAGAAAGCAACAGGAGCTGAGCCGTTTAATGTATATGTTGCACTTGTAGCCTCAGATACATTGAGAGTGACGGTTAATTCACCCAAAAAATCACAGGAGGGTACATTTGCGGAAACGCTCAAACCAACACCGGCAAAATCTGACCAGGATGCGTTCCAACACTCGTTTCCGTAGGAGTTATTTCCGGCAGAAGTACCGACAACGCAAATCTTGCCGTCACCGGGCCAGTTCAGATTTACTGTTTGATGAGGATTTGAAACATTATCGGAACCGCCGTCGTTGATATTGAATTTGCCAATTCCGACGGAATCCGTAAAGGAGTAAACATCTCCCGATACGAGAGTCATTTTTTTACCGGGCCAGCTTGGTGCGCCTGAGCCTTCCCACCAATGGATATAGACAGGGTCGTTCCAATCAGCGGGCTTTTTGAAATAGATTGTCTCACCTTTTGCCGCATATACCGTAAGCATAACAGCACAGGCAGACAGCAGAATCAAAAGCGATAAAAAGATACTCAAGATTCTTTTGCTTGTTTTTCTCATTAATATCTCTCCCTTTTTTTAGTCTTAGCCGATTATAGCTAGTATTATTTTACCACAAAAGATACAATCGGAAAAGAGATTATTAATATCAAAGGGGAAAATCGTAACTTTGAACAGAGATATTATTCCAATTTTGTATAATTAGCATAACGAAAATTTATCTGTTGTATTATGAGGCTGCAACTGATATAATAATGTGAGAAAAGAGGTGTCCGTGTGAGGACTTTAACGATAAACAAAAACGACGCTAATCAAAGACTTGACAAGTTTCTTTCAAAGCGCTTCAGAACTATGCCGAAATCCCTGATGTACCGCTATATTCGAACCAAATACATAAAACTCAACGGTAAAAAGTGCGCCATTGACGATATTTTGCATGAGGGGGATGTACTTACCTTTTATATAAAGGATGAATTTTTCGAGGGTGCAGAGGAAGAAAACTACGAATTTCTAAAAGCACCAAAAACACTTGACATATTGTACGAGGACGAAAACATTATACTCCTTGACAAAAAGCCGGGACTGATTGTACATCAAGACAAAAGCTACCACTTTGACTGCCTTGTACACAGGGTACAGCACTACCTTTACGATAAAGGAGAATATGACCCAAAAAATGAAAATTCATTTGCACC
>JAQXHW010000170.1 GCA_029007475.1 Oscillospiraceae bacterium
GCGGTGAGACATTAAAGCACAACGACTCGGTAGTTGTAAGAGGAGAGAATCTATATAATGGAAAAACTATTGAATAATATTGAATATAATTATAAAACCATTTGTGAAAATATTGCTGAAGCGGCAATTAAAAGCGGCAGAAAACCGGAGGATATAACCTTTCTTGCGGCAACAAAAACGGTTGACGTAAGCTTAATCAATCACGCGATTTCTTTAGGACTTGACCATATCGGTGAAAATAAAGTACAGGAGCTTCTCTCAAAGTACGAGGGCTATGATTTGGCCCATGCGGATTTACATTTCATCGGTCATCTGCAGAGCAATAAAGTTAGGCAGATTGTGGGAAAGGTAAGCACAATTCAGTCGGTTGACTCTCTAAAGCTGGCAAGTGAGATTTCGAGACAGAGTATAAAGCAGGATATAGATACAAAAATCCTCATTGAGGTGAACGTAGGCAACGAGGAGAGTAAATCCGGAGTCAAACCCGAATTACTTACAGAACTGCTTTATCAGATATCGGAACTTCCTAGAGTTTCTGTTGACGGACTTATGGCGATACCGCCTATTTGTGAAAATGAACAGAAAATTCGAGGATATTTTGAAATTATGCGTAATATGTTTATTGACATATCGCACAAAAACATAGATAATATATCTATGAATACCCTTTCAATGGGTATGTCCGGGGACTATAAAGAGGCAATACTTGAGGGCGCAACCCTTGTTCGTATAGGCTCGTCCCTTTTCGGCGCAAGAAATTATAATTAATTTATTTATATTTTACGGAGGTTTTTATTATGGCAGGTTTTGTTGACAAGTTTAAGCGTATGTGGGATGCCCCCGACGACGAGTATGAATATGACGAGTATGGCTACGGCGAAGAGCCTGAGGAGAATTTCGAAGAGGACGTAACTGTTCGTGATAATACATCAAGAAGAAGCAAGGTTGTTAATATCAACGCCACAGCAAAGCTGGCAGTTGCTCTCTTTAAGCCAGAGCGTTTTGGCGAGGAGACAAGAGCTATTGCTGATGAGCTTATTAAGACTCACACCGTAGTTCTCAACCTTGAAAAAACCAACAAGGATATGTCCAGAAGAATTATCGATTTTCTCTCCGGTGTTGCCTATGCTAACCGCGGAAAGATTAAGAAGGTTGCTTCCAGCACCTTTATTATCATTCCCAATAACGTTGACCTCACAGGCGACGACCTTTTGGACGAGCTTGAAAACAGCGGAGTTTACTTCTAAGTTATGGATGAAACAAGGCTCCTGCTGTCAAAAGTTGACGATGCAGTTGCGAGCTTAGAATATCAAGACGTTGCGTTCTTAGGCTTTCTTAATGAGCAGGAGGCCGCCACTGTGAACTCCTACCTGAAAAACCGTCGCTTAGGTTTTACCTTTAACGGTGGATATTCTTCTGCAAAGAGGGTGTATCTTGCACTTTATTCGGGAGAAACGCCTGATTATTTAGATGACGTATTTCCTTTTTGTGCTGTTAAGGTAACGGCGAGAGCAGGTTTAAGGCTCACCCATAAGGACTGTTTAGGCGCCTTAATGGGCTTAGGACTTAAGCGTGAATGTGTAGGGGATATTGTTACCGAGGATAATTATGCAATAATTTTTCTCAGAGATGAGATTTCTGACTTCGTAATAAGTGAACTCACAAAGGTGGGCAGGGAAGGAGTCAAGACTTTCCTTTATGAAGGCTCAACCGGTGAGCTTTGTGATAAATTCGAAGAAAAGAGCATCATTGTATCCTCTATGAGGATAGATAATATTGTAAGCGCCTGCTTGAACGTTTCACGGCAAAGAGCAGTAGAGCTTATATCGTCAGATAAGGTATTTCTCAATTATTCTGTACCCTCAAAGGTTTCCTCACCGGTTAATTTCGGTGATATTTTGAGCGTGAGAGGTTTTGGTAAGTTTAAGATATTAACTCAGCTTGCCGCTACCAAAAGAGACAGAATGGTTATTTCGGTGTTACATTATATTTAAGGGGGAATTAAAAATGCTGTCTATTGATGAAATCAAGAATGTCAGCTTCAGACGCGCAAGTATCGGCGGTTACCGCCCCGAAGACGTTGATAATTTTATCGACCAGGTACTTATTACTATGGAGCAGCTTCGCAAGGAAAAATCTGACCTTGTAAAGAAAATGGATATTCTTGCAACAAGGGTTGAGGAGTACAGAGCCGAAGAGGATGCTGTACGCAATGCAATTCTTTCAGCACAGAAGGTTGCCGACAGCACAATTAAGGAAGCAAGAGCAAAGGCCGCAAGAATGATTGAAGAATCAGAAAATCTTGCAAAAGCCAAGCTCTATGATTTGAATGTTCAGATTAAACAGCAGAAGAAGCAGTACACCCTGCTGCTTGCTGAGTGCAACAGAGTTCGTGACGATATTGTTAATAACTGTAATAAGCACATTGTTATTGCTAATGAACTTCCCTCTATTGAGAAGTTAGATTCAATGGAGCAAGCAATTAACCAAAAGTATCCCACAAGCGATAAGGATAACATTTACGAGGTTGCCCCGGAGATTAATACATCAGCCCCTACTCAGCAGGCAGAGGCTAATGAGACTCCTGCACCAGCACCTGCTCCTGTGGTTGAGGAGACAAAAGCGCCTAAGAACGAGACAGCAGCCTCACCTAATGATACGGAAGTTGATTCTGTTTCTCTTATTGAGGACCTTGACTCAAGGGACAACTTTGACGTTGACCACCATAAAAAGGCCGATAAGAAAAAGATAAAAAATTTCGGTGCACTCAAATTCGGAGATGATTACGACTTTGAGTCAGACGAAGATAACAACTAAGAATTTATTTTTGGAGAGTAGATAATTATGTCTCAGGATTACAACAGTACACTTAACCTGCCAAAAACCGAATTTCCCATGAGAGCCGGCTTACCTCAGAGCGAGCCTATTACTCTTGCACGTTGGAATGAGGAAGGCGTATATGAGAAACTCATGGAGAAAAACGCCGGTAAGCCAAAGTTCGTTCTCCATGACGGACCTCCCTATGCGAACGGTAATATTCATTTGGGCACCGCTCTTAATAAGGTTCTCAAGGATATTATTGTGAGATACAAGAACATGAGCGGCTATTGTGCTCCCTATGTGCCCGGTTGGGATACCCACGGCCTTCCCACAGAGCTTAAGGCAAGGGCAAAAGCCGGCGTCAGCAGCTCCGACGCTATCTCAGACGTTGAGCTTAGAGAGATTTGCCGCGACTTTGCTCTCGGATATATTGATGACCAGAGAAATCAGTTCAAGAGACTTGGCGGACTTGGCGACTGGAGTAATCCTTATATTACTCTCAAAAAAGAATTCGAAGCAACTCAGATTGAGATTTTCTCAGAAATGGCTCAGAAGGGATACATCTACAAGGGCTTAAAGCCTGTTTAC
>JAQXHW010000171.1 GCA_029007475.1 Oscillospiraceae bacterium
ACCTCCTCTTCTACCGTTCTTGAAACCAGAGATTTTTCTGAGGATAACCGGTTTGATTTTATTATGGACTATGAAGATTTATATAATAATATTAAAGTAAATGTTACCGTAAGGGATGCCGACGGCAACACCGTAACCGAATCGGTCAGCGTATATTAAAGCAGAAACAAAAGTTAAAGCACACCTTCTTGGTCGGAGGTGTGCTTTTTTATAGGGAAGGAGTTATTATGTTTGGTACAATAGAGCAGTAGGTAAAGGGTTAGAAGTTATATTCTGATATTTGTTTCGAAAATCTTTCCGCATTTCGGACAGCGTACGTTGTGCTTACCTTTTTTGCGCTTAACCCTCAGTTTTGCTTTACAGTTTTTGCATTTAATGTAGCGGTGAGTTTTGATATCTCTTATCTTGTTTTTCTGTCTTACGAAAAAAGCTCCCATGCTGTTGGTTATTCTCACGAAAAACATATTTTCTCGCTGTCTTTGGTAGACGTTCCTTGAGAGCATTCTGAAAATAATATAGCCGAGTATAAGCCACTCGATAATATAGATAATAAGCGAGTGAACAAAGATGTTGGCGATAACCAAGGCTGTATATACGAAAAAGCTGATAAGGCAAAGGCGGTCGTAGCCGTTTCTTCCTGCCATAAAACGTTGGAGCTTATCGAAAAATCCGTTCATGTAATCCCCTCGTAAAATTCTTTAGTACATATTATATCACCAAATTATAACGAATAAAACAGAATTCGGTAAACAAAGTGTTAACACGGAGAATTAACATAAGGGCAAAAAAGCACGCTGTCTACTTTTAGAACAGCGTGCTTTGCGTTTGATTATTCGGCTTTGTTTTCCTCAACAACGGTAGCTTCGACCTCGGTGGGAGCAGCAGAGGCTTTTTCCTCCTCATTTGCCCATTCTGCGGCGGAGTTTACCCCTTTGGCTACGGTATTGACTACGGTTTTGCCGAGGGTTGCACCCACCTGGCCGATTTCCTTACCAACCTGACCGAAGCCTTTTCCGACTTTTTTCCATTCATCCCTAAGTGACATATATATTCCTCCTTGGACTAATATTCTAATCTATATATACACTATCCAAATAAAAAATACAAGTGGAAACATAAAATTTTTTGAGGTGCAACCGTAGGTTTCTGCTTTTGCAAGGCTCAGTTGTAAGATTAGCCCGATTAGATAAATTGCGTGAGGTTAGTTTGCGGCCGACTTTCAGCTAGTTTCCAGTTCATCGTAGCACTCTGTGAGTAAATCGCAGGATACATGGAGCTTTTCTGTTTCTTCCTTTGTTAAGGAAAGCTCAACGGTGCGCTCAACACCCTTCCTGCCTACTATACAGGGACTTCCCACATAAACTCCCTTTCTGCCGTATTCACCGTTTAGCAGGGAGCAAACGGTGAGAACGCTCTGCTCATCTCTGAGGATTGCTCTCACAATTCTGCTTATGGCAATTCCTATTCCGTAGTAGGTGGCGCCCTTTGCTTTAATTATCATCTGGGCTGCGTCCCTTACCTCTGAGGAAATCTTTTGTAAATCTACCCAGTTGAAGCGGTCTGAGTTGGTTTCTATTACCTTCTCAATGGGTTTTGTTGCGATGAGAGCCTGTGACCAAGGGGTAAATTCGCTGTCCCCATGCTCGCCCATAACGTAAGCATGAACATTTCGAGGGTCAACGCTGAAGTATTTGCCCAAAAGATAGCGAAGACGGGCGGTGTCCAGGGTTGTGCCTGTGCCGAAAACCCGCTCAGGGGGAAGCTTTGAAAGCTCAAGGCTTACCCTTGTCATAATATCAACGGGATTGGTAGCAACTAAGATTATGCCGCTGAAGCCGCTCTCCATAAGAGGAGAGATTACAGTCTTAAAGACCTCGGCATTTCGGCTTAGAAGTGAAAGCCTTGACTCACCGGGCTTTTGGTTTACTCCTGCGCAGATAACGGCTATGTCCGCGTCCTTGCACTCCGTATAGTCGCCTGCGCTTATTTTCATGGAGGAGTGGGAAAAGCTAAGTCCGTGATTGAGGTCCATGGCTTCACCCTGAGCCTTTTGCTTATTTATGTCTATTATTACAAGCTCGTCGCATAAGTTTTGGTTTAGTGCGCTGTACGCGAAGCTCATACCTACCATTCCTGCCCCGATAAGAACTATCTTTTTACTGTTATTCATAAAAACACCTCGCCTAAAGTATTTGCTTTATGAGGTGATTTTATCCAAGAAGTAGCTTTCATCAAGTACAAGGAGCCACGAAAGATAGGTTTCAAAAGCGTGACCGCTGTTTATGGTACTTTTTGTAAGGTCGAAGCTGTCCTCGGGGGTGTCGAAGCACATACCCTTTATGAGAAAGTCGGTCATTGGCGCAAGGTCTTTGCTTTGTAGGCTTGAGAGAATGAAAAAACCTCCCGAAACAGGGTTTTCTCCCGACAAAAGCGAAGCAATCTTCTCAAGGTAGCCGTAGAGAGTGAGGTCACCCATGGGAGTGTTAATAACTCTGCCGTACGCCTCCTCTACCGTAGGAGCGAGGCTGCTTGCGTGATTGGTAAATTCCTCAATCTCCTTGTGACCTCTCTCGTAGCCTATGTGGGGATAGCCTGTGAGCGCTTTGAATTTTTGCTCCATGGCATCGTAGGCTTCTGGTTTTTCGCTTTTTTCGGGGAGATTAATTATTCGTCCGTACTTAGTGTAGCCCCAGCTTTCAAGGGGGATAAAGCATACAAAGTCCTCCGGGTTTTGAATGTTGTAGATTGAGTTGTACCTTTGGTTGTTTGCCTCAAAGTCGCGTGTGGTATTGGGTGAGGCAAAGGTGTAGGCAGTAACCTGAGAGAAGGAGCCTGAATCAATAAGCTCTTTTGCCATGAGGTTTGCAACCGCACCGCCTCGTGAGTGACCTGTCAGGGTGATATCTATGTCCTTTTTGCTGAGGCTTTGGGAGTTGATGTAGTCTTCAAGGACGTTTTGAGCAAATAAAGCGGCACTTAAAAAGCCTGCGTGGGTTTCACCTGTGCCAATGTGGAAATTGGAGTACCACTCAGCCCCCTCGGAAGCTCTGACAGCTACCAATATTTCGTTTTCTCTGCGGGCTATTCCTAAAGCGATACCGCTTCCTATTGCTCCCGTCTGGGGATTTTCGGCGTAATTCATATTCTCATATCCGCTCTCTGCGAGCAGAGCTTCAAGGACATTTGGATAGGCGGCAAAAAGACAGAAATATTCAAGCCTTTGTGCTTTCTCAAGAGAAAAGGGAGCGCTTTCGGTTTTGCTTACCGCCATAGCGGAAACGGAAGTGGGAGAGGGGGAAAAAGCCTGAAAAAAAACACCGCAAAGGCTTAAAATAAGAGCCGTTGCGGTAAGAGAAATTATTTTTGTTTTCTTCAAATTGACGACCTTCTCATATATGGAGTATTGCTGTAGCGATGAAGAAATAAACCAGCAGAGAAACAGCGTCAACAATTGTTGTAATAAAGGGAGAAGCCATGACCGCAGGGTCAAGGTGGAGCTTCTTTGCAACCATGGGAAGCGTACAGCCGATGAATTTTGCCACAAAAACCGTAACCACAAGGGTAAGGCTGACAACGAGAGAAACAGGTACTGCTTGCTCCGGTTTAAGATGTCCTAACAATAAATAGTCCACAAGGAGCATTTTGACAAAATTAACCACGGCGAGAGTAATTCCGCAGATTAGGGAAACTCTGCACTCCTTAAAGATGACATAGAAGATATCCTTAAACTCGATTTCATCAAGGGAGAGGCTTCGTATTATGGTAACTGATGCCTGGCTGCCTGCGTTACCGCCTGTACCCATGAGCATGGGAATAAATGCGGTAAGGGCAATAACTGCTGCAAGCCTTTCTTCAAAGCTTGAGATTATTATGCCCGTGAAGGTAGCAGATATCATAAGAAGTAATAACCAAGGAATTCTATGCCGCCAAGTCTCGAAAACACCTGTTTTAGTATAGGGCTTGTCGGTGGTTGCGATAGCCGCCATTTTCTGAATATCCTCGGTGGTTTCCTCAACAAGAACGTCAACCGCGTCGTCAACGGTGACGATACCCACAAGTCGGCCCTCGGTATCAACAACGGGAACAGCTAAAAAGTCATAATTGCTTACGGTTTGAGCAACTAATTCCTGGTCATCAAGAGTACCTACGGAAATTACGTTGGTTTCCATTAAATTTTCAACAAGCTCGTCTTCCTCTGCAAGAAGGAGAGTTTTAATGGTTATAATACCGATTAGCTTGCCATTATTCTGAACAACGTAGCAGGTGTAGATGGTCTCCTTATCAACACCTGTTCGGCGGATTCTCTTAATGGCTTCCTCAACGGTCATTGAGGGTCTAAGGTAAACAAACTCCGTGGTCATAATTGAGCCCGCGCTTGAATCGGGATATTTTAGGAGTCCGTTTATGTCTTTTCTTGCCTCCGGAGAAGCCTGTCGCAAAATTCGTTTTACAACATTTGCAGGCATTTCCTCAATAATATCCGCAGCATCGTCGGCTGAAAGCTCGTCAACGATTTCTTTAAGCTCGGAGTCGGAAAAGCCTTTGATGAGAAACTCCTGAGTGTCCTCGTCCATTTCAACGAAAACATCAGCCGCAAGCTCCTTTGGGAGCATACGGAAGAGAAGGGGGATTTTAGAGTCGTGCATATCCTCAAAGAGCATGGCTATGTCGTAAGCATTCATAGTGCTCAGGATATCACGGAGAGTTTTGTACTTCTTTTCTGCAAGAAGCTTGTCGATAGTCACATCGACGGTGATAATATTCCTTTCCATAGTCTTTCCTCCTAAAGTGTGGGCAGATAAGAGTTTTCTTAAAACTGCCTGTTTTTGATAGGCGGAAGCAAAGACGATGTTCTCGGGAATTTTTATTATTTACGCAAAAGCCCAAGACGCAACGGGTAGAATTTGGCTGCCTGCTGCGAATGAAAAATAAAAACTTCGCCCGGGAACATTGCCGGTACTACCTCCTGCGTCCATTAACTTTCACCTCTTTTAATCATGATTGTGTTAAGAAAAACGGATTTTATTCCATTATATTCTTAAATATAATTTTAACCCAAATAAAAAAGCCTGTCAAGAAAAATCCAAAGAAAAAACTGCGACGGATAAAAAACCGTCGCAGTAAGTTTATTTTTGGAAAAATCAGCCGATAACGCGAACCTTGATAACGTCCTCAAGAGCCTCAATAGCGCTGAGAGCGTTCTTTGTGTCGCCTACGGTGTCGATTACCATGTAGCCGTAATCGCCGCGGCTTTTAGATTCCATGTTCTCAACGTTTGCACCCTCAGCGGCGAGAGCGCCGGTAATGGTAGCAATAACGCTGGGCTTGTTTCTGTGGAGTACGCAGAATCTCTTGTCACCGGACTTAGCCATTGAGAGGTTGGGATAGTTAACGGAGTTAACAATGTTACCGTTCTCAAGGTAGTCTTTAATCTGGTCGGCTGCCATAATTGCGCAGTTATCCTCGCTCTCGGGAGTTGAAGCGCCCAGGTGGGGCATAGCAATTACGTTTTCCTCGCAGAGAATATCGTCGGTAGCAAAGTCGGTTACGTATTTTGCAACCTTGCCGCTCTTTAATGCTTCGAGAAGGTCAGCGGAGTTTACAAGACCGTCGCGGCTGAAGTTGAGAATTCTTACGCCGTCCTTCATAGTGGCGATAGTGTCCTTGTTGATTGTGCCCTTAGTGCTTGCGTTGAGGGGAACGTGGACTGTGAGGTAGTCGCTGTTCTTGTAAACATCCTCAAGAGAAGCAGCGTGAACTATATTGCGGCTTAATTTCCAAGCTGCGTCAACGGAGAGGTAGGGGTCGAAGCCGTAAACCTTCATGCCGAGAGCAACTGCTGCGTTAGCAACTAAGATGCCGATAGCGCCGAGACCGACAACGCCTAAGGTCTTGCCCTTGAGCTCGGGACCTACGAACTGGCTCTTTCCCTTCTCAACGGTTTTGCCGAGAGCGTCGCCTGAGCCCTTGAGAGTCTTTTCCCACTCAATACCGCCGATGATGTCACGGGATGCCATAAAGAGACCTGCAAGAACAAGCTCCTTAACAGCGTTTGCGTTAGCACCGGGGGTGTTGAATACTACGATACCGTCCTCGGCACACTTATCTGAGGGGATGTTGTTTGTGCCTGCGCCGGCTCTTGCGATAGCAAGGAGGCTTGCGGGCATCTCCATCTCGTGCATGGAAGCAGAGCGAACGATAACAGCGTCGGGAGTATCGGTATTATCTGTGATAGTATAGTTTTCGCCTAAGCGGTCGGTACCCACAGCGGCGATTTTGTTAAGTGTAAGAATATTAAACATGGCTTGCCTCAAACTCCTTCATAACTTCGATAAGCTTCTCAACGCCCTCGATAGGCATAGCGTTATAGATAGAAGCGCGCATACCGCCAACAGAGCGGTGACCCTTGATATTAACGATACCTGCATCTGTGCAAGCCTTGATGAACTCTGCGTCAAGCTCATCTGAGCCGGTAACGAAGGGAACGTTCATGAGAGAACGGTCCTCTTTTACAACTGTGCCCTTAAAGAGCTTGGAGCTGTCAAGATAATCGTAGAGGAGGTTTGCCTTCTTGAGGTTGAGCTCATACATTTTATCGAGACCGCCCACCTCGTTCTTAATCCACTCAAGCACGAGCTTAGCAATGTAGATTGTGTATCAGGGGGGAGTGTTGAACATAGAGCCGTTGTCAGCGTGGGTCTGGTAATTGAACATTGTGGGGGTAATCTCCTGAGCGTTGCCGATAAGGTCCTCGCGGATGATAGCAACGGTAAGACCTGCGGGAGCCATGTTCTTCTGTGCGCCTGCGTAGAGAACGCCGAACTTGCTTACGTCCATGGGTCTTGAGAGAATACAGGAGGAGATGTCTGCAACAAGGGGAACATCGCCTGTCTCGGGAAGCTCATTGTAAACGGTACCGTAGATAGTGTTGTTCATGCAGATGTGGAAGTAGTCTGCGTCGGGAGTAAAGGTACTCTTGTCGAGCTTGGGTATGTAAGAGAAGGTCTTATCCTCAGAGGAAGCAACGATATTTACATTGCCGTAGCGAGCAGCTTCCTTAGCGGCCTT
>JAQXHW010000172.1 GCA_029007475.1 Oscillospiraceae bacterium
GATAAACTCTTTCTCCCTCTCGTCCAATTCACCCTGAGAGTCAACCACCAAAACCGCCACATCGGTCTTTGAGAGAATCTCTCGGGTTTTCTCAACTCTGAGTTCTCCTAAGGCGCCCTCGTCATCAAAACCGGGAGTATCTATAATCAAAACAGGGCCTAAGGGCAAAAGCTCCATAGCCTTTTTAACAGGGTCGGTAGTGGTACCCAGAACGTCGGAAACAACAGAAATATTCTGTCCTGTAACGGAATTGAGCAGGCTTGATTTTCCCACATTACGCTTACCGAAAAAGCTTATATGCACTCTGTCGGCTGAAACTGTATCATTAAGGCTCATAATCCACCTCGTTAAAATCTGAAATCTCGGCTGTTTGAATTTTTAATCTCATCAATATTCTTTCTTGCAATCTCACGAACCTTGTCGCTGGGTATTCTCTCAAGCTCTCGTTCTATAACCTCAAAGCCCTTTATCTTTGTTTCGTTACTCGCATAGTCAACAAGATACTCGGTCAAGGTCATGAGCGCGTTAGGATGACAGCAGTTCAGAATCTGTCCTGCTTTGCACAGACTCATAAAACGGTCACCTGTCCTACCCTCTCGGTAACATGCCGTACAAAATGAGGGAATATGACCGTATTCCATAAGCCAACGCACAACCTCATCGAGAGTTCTCTGGTCAGAAACATCGAACTGCTCGGTATCGTGAGGTCTCTCCTCCTCGGCATAGCCTCCGACAGAGGTTCTCGAGCCGCCGCTTACCTGAGAAACGCCCATGTTCAGAAGTTTTCCCCTTACCTCCTCGCTTTCGCGGGTTGAGATAATAATACCTGTATAGGGAACAGCTAAGCGAATACAAGCGGTAATCTTTGCGAAAGTATCGTCGTCGATACCGTTATCGAACTGGTCAGGATCAATGTCGCTTGCTCTTTTCAGTCTCGGAACGCTGATTGTATGAGGTCCTACTCCGTGGACTGCCTCAAGGTGTTCTGCGTGCATTAAAAGTCCTGCGAACTCGTATTTATACATCTCAAGCCCAAAGAGAACGCCTAAGCCTACGTCGTCAATACCGCCCTCCATAGCTCTGTCCATGGCTTCGGTATGGTAGTCGTAGTCGTGCTTGGGTCCTGTCGGATGAAGCGCAAGATAGCTCTCCTTATGATAGGTCTCCTGGAAAAGAATATATGTGCCGATTCCTGCTTCTTTCAGCTTTCTGTAATTCTCAACTGTGGTAGCGGCAATATTTACATTTACTCTGCGGATTGCGCCGTTTTTGTGCTTGACGCTGTAAATAGTGTTAATACATTCCAAGATGTACTCGATGGGATTATTAACAGGGTCCTCACCGGCTTCAATAGCAAGGCGCTTATGACCCATATCCTGCAGAGCAATAACCTCTGCTTTAACTTCCTCTTGGGTTAATTTCTTTCTGGGAATTGTCTTGTTCTTTAAGTGATAGGGGCAGTAGGTACAGCCGTTAACGCAGTAATTGGATAGATAAAGAGGAGCGAAAATAACTATTCTGTTGCCGTAGTAGGCGAGCTTAATCTCCTCAGCGATTTTGAAGATTTCCTCCACAACCTCCGGTATTTCGCAAGCTAAAAGCACGGAGGCTTCTCTGTGGGTTAAGGCTGTGCAGTGAGCTCCCGTAGGGGTGTTTTTAGGTCTTGCCTTCTCTAAGATTTCACGGATTAAGGGAAGGTTGTTTTTGTTTTCCTCCGCATATTTGAGGGTTTCTCTTATCTCGCCGTCATTAATAAATTCTTCTGCTTTCAGCGACTTAGGATTATAAACTGACATAAACATTTCCTTTCTATTTTAAGGCGTCGCCACGGGCTGTGACGATTTCATAGCCTATTTCTCTTATTCTGTTTTTGAGGCTTTCAACAGCCTGTGCGGACTCATCTCCGTCGGACATCTTATTATCATAGAGCATATATTTTTTTCGTACCGACTTGGGCGACAGATTGGGCATTACAACATTTGCTCCGGCGAGGATACCCTCCTCCCTGCCCCCTTTAGAGGCAGTTCCTAACGCAGTAGTTGCGGGAAGCAGCACCTTAGGCACAATAAGCCGTATAAGCGACAAAAGTGTCAAGGTAAGAGAAACATCTCCCGCGGGGCAATCCCTGAAAATTGTTTCCCTATGAGGAATAAAGGGGCCTATGCCGCACATATGAGGCTCAAATTCCTCGATAAATTTTAGTTCACGGGCAAGCATTTCAACGGTTTGAAAGGGCGAGCCTACCATAAAGCCGCAGCCAACCTGATAGCCTAAATCCTTAAGACTTCTAAGGCACTCCATACGAGTATCCCACGAAAGACTTTCGGGATGGAGCTTTTTATAATGCTCCCTATCCGCAGTTTCGTGGCGCAATAAATATCTGTCTGCACCTGCGTCTTTCAGTCTTTTATAACTTTCTCTTGTGCGTTCGCCGAGAGACAGAGTAACGGCTGCATCGGGATACTTTTCTTTCACGGTTTTAATAAGACTGCAAAGTCGGTCGTCTGTAAA
Organism: Oscillospiraceae bacterium; assembly: GCA_029007475.1. GTDB lineage: Bacteria > Bacillota > Clostridia > Oscillospirales > Acutalibacteraceae > Ruminococcoides. The sequence continues at coordinate 2,512 of JAQXHW010000172.1, forward strand.
GGAAAAGTCTTCGCCGCCCTGCATTACAAAGGTTCGAAAGCCGAGAGAGTAGCCCTCCTCGCAGCACTCCAAAATTTCCCTGTCGCTTAGGCGGTATCTCTCGCAATTCTTATTTCCTGCTCTGATTCCGCAGTAGTAACAATCGTTTTTGCAAATATTTGAAATCTCAATCAGTCCGCGTATAAAGACCGCCTTGCCGTAGTGCTTTTCACGAGCTTCCCTTGCAAGCCTTTTGAGATATTCCCTATTCTCGTTATCAATATTCAGCAGTATCTCCTCATACTCCGAAACACTCAGGCTGTGAGTTGTCTTGAGCTTATCAATAAGGCTTCTTACGTTCCTATTCACAGCTTATCACTCCGGAATATGCTGTTTTTACACTTACTCCGCTAAGCTTTCCCACCCTGCCCGAAAGGGTAGAAATAAGATTTTGGGGCGCATCTATGGCGATACTGATAATATTCACTTTTTTTGCCCGGTAGGGTATTCCCATCCTGCCGATGATGTACTCTCCGTACTCATGCAAAATTGAATTGAGAGTCTCCACCGTCTCTGAGTTTTCTACTATAATGCTGATTACCGCTACTCTTGTTTCCATAAAAGTCCTTTCTCGACACAGATTAATGACAGCAAAAAAGCCGCGCTATCTGAGCAAAAGGGCATAGATAGGCACGGCATAATAATATTTATAAATTAACCATATAAATTTACTTGTCGTCGCCTTTCACTCAGAAAATCTTTGTGTCAGGGGATTCATGTAATTATATTACACTTTTACTCACAAAAAGTCAAGTTGTCAAGGGCATAGTTTCTTGCAACAATATAGAAAGCTACGGCAATAACGGAAAAGGTCCTGTTTGGTGGTATCCTATGGAAAAAATGTACTCCCATGAAAGCAGACCCACACCTCAGGAACTCAAAAAAATGAAAGCCATGCTTTTAGCGGAATTGGAAAGAGCAAAAGCAGAGTGAACATCTAAGGCATATAACAAAAGCTAAAGCTCAAGTCTGTCAATAAGTTCGTTTCCGTGGAGTTTAAGCCACAATTTCTGAGCCTTATAATCAGGGCAGTATTTCGAAACCTCCGCCCAAAATTTTTTTGAGTGATTAAGCTCCTTTAAGTGGCAGAGCTCATGGATAATTACATAGTCCACGACCTCACTCGGGCATAAAGCCAAGAGGCAGTTGAAGTTTAGATTTCTCTTTGCAGAACAGCTTCCCCACCTTGATTTAAGAGCCTTTATACTGACTCGGTTATAGTCTGCTCCCATTAAGGCAGCTAACTCTTGAACCCTTTGGGGAATATCAGCCTTTGCCCTTTGTATCACGGCGCCAATTTCACCCTCGGTGAATTTCGGCGGCTTTTCCCGCTTCGCTTCCATTTCTGCGCGCTTCTTCATAATCAGAATGTTTTTCTCAATCCAGCCTTGCTTTTCCCCTATAAACGCATTAATCCTCTTATCGCTCATTCTAAGGGGTGCCCTCACCACGACCTGTAAATCTCTTTTTACCTCAACGGATATTGACTTGCGCTTTGATTTAATTATTTCGATTTGCATAATAATTTCTCTGCCCACTGCTCAGTCCTGAAGCCGGTAAGGACAAAGTTTTCACCGACTAAAATCGGTCTTTTCACAAGCATTCCGTCAGTGCTTAGGAGCTTATACTGCTCCTCCTCGGTCATGCTGCTGAGCTTATCCTTCAGCCCCATTGACTTGTAGAGAAGTCCGCTTGTGTTGAAAAATTTTTTGAGAGGTAAATCCGACATTTCATGCCACCTCTTAATTTCCTCATAGGTAGGGTTATCCTCTTTGATATCCCGAAAAATATACTCGACCTTGTTTTCCTCAAGAAAGCTCTGTGCCTTCTTGCAGGTTGTGCATTTTGGATAGCATATAAATTTTAGCATTATTATTCTCCTCTCGAAATTACGGTTTTCATATAAATTATACCACAGCGTCTTTGAGTTTACAATAACAGAAAGGAGCTGACGCATTATCAGTTCCTTTTGATTCATCTCGGATCTCAAGAGATACAATCCCTACGTATAAACAATCAAGGACCGGAGATACATCCGGCTTGCCGTCTTTACAAGGGACTTCGGTGATATCGTAAGGAAACCTCTACGTCGGCTTTTCCGCAGTAAAGTCGCACTTAATTTTGTTTGACAATCAAAATGCATTTTGATACTATATTCTGAGGGGTGAAGCCATGAAAAAATTACTTTTTATAAACGCTTGTGTAAGAGGCGAAAGCTCTCGCACTTTACGCCTTGCTAATGCCTTTCTTGATACTGTTAACAGAAATGAATATGAGATTATCCACCGAGATATCACAGAGGGCAAAACAATGTTTTTAACAAAGGCATCCTTTCTTCCAAACGGCGAAACAAAGAGAGACATTGACCCCTCGCCAGCCTTGGAGTTCGCAAATGCCGACAAAATCGTCATCGCCGCCCCCTATTGGGAATTTCTCTTTCCTGCCGTGCTCTCGGCATATATGGAAAGGGTTTCAGTTCCCGGTATCACCTTTATGTACACGGAAAACGGCAGCAAGGGCTTATGTAAAGCAGACAGCCTTACCTACATTTACACCGCAGGAGATAACCTAAAACATGAGGACAGGCTCTGCGAAAAGTATTTCGAGAAGCTTTCAAAGCTCTACGGAATTGAGAGCTTTTCATCCATAAGTGCCGAAGGTCTTGACATAGACCCCTCAAAGGCTCAGGAAATTGTGGATAATATATGCACAAAAATAAAGGAGAAAAGAATATGAAATGGCTTATAGCATCGGATATTCACGGCTCTGCCTACTATTGCAGAGAGCTTATAAATGCTTTTGAAATCGAAAAAGCAGACAGAATTTTGCTTTTAGGAGATATTCTCTACCACGGACCGAGAAACGATTTGCCCAAGGAGTATAATCCAAAGGAAGTAATCTCAATGCTCAACCCCTTAAAAGAGAAAATTCTTTGTGTCAGAGGGAACTGCGAGGCAGAGGTTGACCAAATGGTCTTAGACTTTCCCGTGCTTGCGGATTATGCAATTTTAAGCCTTGAAAACAACATAATCTTTGCTACCCACGGTCATATATGGGGCGAGGAAAAGCTGCCCCCTCTAAACCCCGGCGACATTCTCCTTTGCGGTCATACTCATGTGCCAAAATGCAAAGAGCACAACAGCTGTATTTATATGAATCCCGGCTCAACCTCTATCCCTAAGGAGGGAAGTCATCACGGCTACATGACTCTTGATAAGGGTATTTTCCTCTGGAAAGATTTCGAGGGAGCCGCTATTATGGAATACAGAAAATAACCTATTATCGGAGTTCAAAAACGGACTCCGTTTTTTTTTGCGAAAAAATGTAGATTTTACCGAGAGGTTATGATATACTGTTCCGGTATGCTGATATTATAAGTAATAAAACATTGAATGGGGTGAGATTTTGCGCTATACGCGAGTTGTTGAGGGCGTATTTTTGTGCCGTCCTAACCGCTTTATCGCCCATGTCTTAATTGACGGCGAGGAGTGCGTTGCCCATGTTAAGAACACAGGCCGATGCAGAGAGCTTCTAACCCGTAACTGCAAGGTTTACCTGAGCGTTTCGGATAATCCTGAGCGCAAAACGAAATACGATCTCATAGCTGCCGAAAAGCCCAGAGACGGTCTTCCCCCTATTCTCATAAATCTTGACTCACAAATTCCCAACGATGTTGCTGAAAAGTGGCTGAAAAGCGGAAATCTATTTTCAGAAAACGCTTTTATCAAACGCGAAGCAAAGTATAAAAACTCCCGTTTTGATTTCTACATCGAGGACGGTGATAGAAAATGCTACCTTGAGGTAAAGGGCGTCACTCAGGAAAACGGCGGAATTGTCATGTTTCCCGACGCCCCCACAGAGCGAGGCGTAAAACACCTTGAGGAGCTGATAGACGCTAAGAGAAACGGTTTTGATGCTTACCTACTTTTCGTAGTTCAAATGCAAAATATAGACTACCTTATTCCCAACGATGAAACCCACAAGGCCTTCGGAGACACCTTGAGAAAAGCCGAGGAAACCGGCGTCAGTATAATTGCCGTAGACTGCGTAGTTACACCCGACTCCATAAAAGCAAATAAAAAAATAAAAGTTAAATTGCACAACTGAAACATGTATAGTCTGTTAGATTTGTATATAAGGGATAATTCATAATTTTAGGTTGACTTTAGTACGATAAAGTGCTAAAATCACACTATCATCTAACTCCCGCGAAAGGATGTATTCTTATGAGCAAACTCAGAAATGAAGAAATAGATAGTCTTTTTGAAGCAATCCTCACCTTAGAGAACATCGAGGAATGTTATAAATTTTTCGAGGACGCCTGCACAATTAAGGAGCTTAAGGACTTAGCTCAGCGATTCCACGTAGCAAAGCTTCTCAAAGACGGCAAAAACTATCAGGAAATAAACGCTGAAACAGGCATGAGCACCGCCACAATCTGCCGAGTCAGCAAGTGTCTCAACTACGGCGAGGGCGGCTACATGACCGCCATCGAAAGACTTGAGAAGAAAGGATAAGCTCCATGAACAGTTTAGACAGAATCATCAAAAGCGACGAAAGAGCAATTTTTGAGCTTCGAGCACTATACAAGAGCTTCGGCTACTCTCAATACAAAATGAGCCGCTTCGAGGAATACGACCTCTACGTTAGGAACAAGGACTTTTTACTCTCGGACGAGGTAATCACCTTTACCGACAGGAACGGCAGACTTCTTGCCTTAAAGCCTGACGTTACCCTTTCAATCATCAAAAATTCCTCTGACGAAAAGGGTTTAGTCGAGAAGCTCTACTACAACGAAAACGTTTACAGGGTCGCCCCCGGCACTCATAATTTCAAGGAAATAATGCAGGCAGGACTTGAGTGCATCGGCGACCTTTCGTTCTACGATATCTCCGAGGTTGTGCTTTTAGCCGCAAAGAGCCTTTCTCTTATCAGCGAAAGCTACGTTTTGGATATCTCTCACATGGGACTTATTGCCGCTGTTTTAGAGGATGCAGGACTCTCTCCGCAAGGCAAAAAACAGGCGCTCACTTTTCTAAATCAAAAAAACCCCCACGAGCTTCTCTCACTTTGTGAGGCTGAGGGGATTGATAAAGAAAAATCCGAAAAAATCGCCGCGTTAGCTGAGATTTCGGGTACCACGGAGGAAATCCTTTCAAAGCTTAAGGAAATCCTCACAAGCGAGGGAGAGATAAAAGCCTTCGCAGAGTTTCGCACACTCTTTGAAATTATCAATGAAGCCGGTTTTGGCGATAACGTAAGAATTGATTTCTCCGTTGGCAACAACATGAAATATTACAGCGGAGTTGTTTTTAACGGCTATGTTGAGGGTATTCCCACAAGTGTGCTCTCAGGCGGTCAGTACGATAAGCTCCTCGCTAAGATGAAGAAGGGAAGCTCCGCTATCGGCTTTGCAATCTACCTTGATTTGCTTGAGCGCTTCGAGGACGAATGTTTAGGCTATGATATCGACACCGTGCTTCTGAACGACGGCTCAACCGACCCGATTATCCTCTCTGAAATTGCAAATAAGCTGCATTCTGAGGGCGGCGTGCTGGTTACATCAGCTATCCCTAAGAACATAAAATACCGCAGACTCATGGAAATTAAAGAAGGGGTGGTGACTATCCTCAATGAAAATGATTAATGTTGCTCTGCCAAAGGGCAGATTAGGCGAGAAGGTCTATAACTTCTTCAAAAATTCCGGCTACGAGTGTCCCTCTATTGAGGAGCCCTCAAGAAAGCTCATCTTCGAAAATCCCGAAAAGGGTGTTCGCTACTTCTGGGTTAAGCCCTCGGACGTTGCTATCTACGTCGAGAGAGGTGCGGCTGATATCGGAGTTGCCGGCAAGGATATCCTCCTTGAGTACACCCCCGATATCTACGAGCTTTTAGATTTGGATTTAGGCAAATGCAGAATGGCAGTTGCCGCCAAAAAGGACTTTAAGGACAATCCCTCCAACACCTTACGGGTTGCCACGAAGTTTCCTAATATAGCCGAGAAATTCTACAATTCCAAGGGCAGAGATATTGATATCATCAAGCTCAACGGTTCTATTGAGATTGCTCCTATTTTAGGACTTTCCGACGTAATCGTAGATATTGTGGAAACAGGCACAACCCTCAGGGAAAACGACCTTGAGGTAGTTGAAACAATCGTACCTATCAGCGCTCGGTTTATCGCTAATAAATCGAGCTTCAAGTTCAAGAACCAAGAGATTACCGCTATTACCCGCGGATTACGCGAACAGTTGGAGGCAAGTAAATGATTAAGATTATGAAGTATGGCGATTTTTCCAGAGAGGAAATATTTGCGGTACAGGAAAACAAGGCTGACGTATCCTCCGTTGTTTCGGACATTATTGCAAACGTCAGAGCGAGGGGCGATGAAGCACTCTTTGAATACTCAAGAAAATTCGACAAGGCTGAGCTTACTGCCCTTGAGGTAACCGACGAAGAAATCGACGAGGCTTTTGCAGCCGTAGAGCCGGAGTTTTTGGAAATCCTCAGAAAAGCCGCAAATAACATCACCGCTTTCCACGAAAAGCAGGTTAGAAACAGCTTTATCATAAGCGAAAAAGAGGGCGTTGTCACAGGTCAAAAGGTAACCCCCATTGAAAAGGTCGGTCTTTACGTTCCCGGCGGTACCGCAGCCTACCCCTCCACCGTACTCATGGACTCAATTCCCGCTAAAATCGCAGGCTGTGAGGAGATTGTTATGGTTACTCCTCCCTCCTTCGGCGGTAAGGTAAATCCCGTTATTTTAGCCGCCGCCAAAATTGCAGGAGTTACAAAAATTTTCAAAGTCGGCGGCGCACAGGCTATTGCCGCACTCGCTTACGGCACAGAGTCCATACCCCGTGTTTTCAAGATTGTAGGTCCCGGAAACGCTTTTGTTGCCGAGGCAAAGCGTCAGGTCTACGGACAGGTTTCTATCGACATGATTGCAGGCCCCAGCGAGATTTTAGTTATTGCTGACGAAAAATCCAATCCACGCCACGTTGCCGCAGATTTGCTCTCACAGGCAGAGCACGACAAATTAGCTTCTGCTGTACTCGTTACCAACAGCGAGGAATTAGCTCAAAAGGTTTCGGATGAATTAGAATTACAAATTCCTCTGCTCCCCCGCGCAGAAATTGCAAGAGCGTCTATTGATAACAACGGCAAGATTATTATTGCCGACGACTTAGATAAGGTAATCGAGATTTCCAACGAGATTGCCCCCGAACACTTGGAGCTTATTGTTGATAATCCCTTCGATTTGCTCAGCAAGGTAAAAAACGCAGGCTCAGTATTCATGGGCAGAAACTGCCCCGAGGCTTTGGGCGATTACTTCGCAGGTGCAAACCATACTCTGCCTACAAGCGGAACTGCAAAATTCTCGAGTCCTCTCTCCGTTGACGACTTCGTGAAAAAGATTCAGTACACCTACTACACCGAGAACGCTCTCGCTAAAGTGGCCGAGGACGTTGCCTTCTTTGCTCACAAAGAGGGACTTGACGCTCACGCAAAGAGCGCATTAGTCAGAACAAAGGACTTGTTTTAATGAGTAGATTTCTAAAAGAAAAATATAATATTCTGGAGGCATATACCCCCGGCGAACAGCCTCGCGACGGAGAGTACATAAAGCTCAATACCAACGAGTCGCCTTTCTCCCCTGCCCCCGAGGTTGCACAAATTCTCAAAAAAAGTGATATTGAACGACTCAGACTCTACTGTGACCCTTGCAGTACCGAACTAAAGGCTTCTCTTGCGAGTCTCTATAACCTTGAGAGTGAAAACATTTTTCTCTCAAACGGCTCCGACGATATCCTTAACTTTGCTATGATGGCGTTTTCGGATAAGGGCGCAATTTTCCCCGATATCACCTATGGCTTCTACCCTGTTTTCGCAGAGCTTCACGGTGTTGAGTACGAGGAAATTCCCTTAAAAGCCGACTTCACCGTTGACGAAAACGACTACATCTCTAAGGATAAGCTGATATTCATAGCCAATCCCAATGCCCCCACAGGTATGGAGCTTCCCCTTGAGAGTATCGAGAAAATCATAGCTTCCAATCCTGATTCGGTAGTGGTTATTGACGAGGCTTACGTTGACTTTGGCGGCACCTCTGCCCTGCCTTTGATATCAAAGTACGAAAACCTCCTGGTTGTTCGCACCTACTCAAAGTCGCGCTGTATGGCAGGAGCAAGGCTTGGCTACGCATTTGCTTCAAAGGCAATTATTGAGGACCTTGAGAAGATAAAATTTTCCACCAACCCCTACAATATCAACAGCTTAACCGCTAAGTTAGGAGTTGCAACCGTAAATTCAAACGATTATTACGAAGCAAAGTGCAAAGAGATTATAAGTGTGCGTGAATACACCTCTGAAAAGCTCAGAGAAATGGGCTTTACCGTGCTTTCGTCTAAAGCGAACTTCATCTTTGCAAAAAGCGATATAATCGGCGGCGAGGAGCTTTACCTAAAGCTCAAGGAGAGAAAAATCTTAATCCGCCACTTCGCAAAAGATAGAATCAAGGATTTCAACCGAATAACCATAGGTACAAAAGAGCAGATGGATATTTTCCTCGAAAACATCGGGGAAATCTTAAAGGAGCGTTAATATGCTGAGAACAAGCGAAATTAGCAGAAAAACTGCCGAAACAGATATTTTTCTCACTCTTTCTCTTGACGGAAAGGGAGAATCTCAAATTGATACGGGAATCGGTTTTCTCGACCACATGCTCACCCTCTTTGCCTCTCACGGCAGATTTAATCTCACCGTAAAATGCAGAGGTGATTTACAGGTTGACTGCCACCACAGTGCAGAGGATATCGGCATCTGTTTAGGCAAGGCTTTTGAGAAAGCCTTGGGTGACAAGAGAGGTATTCGCCGTTACGGACACATCATTCTTCCTATGGACGAAACCCTCATACTCTCTGCCTGCGATATTTCGGGCAGAAGCTCTTTTAACTACTCCGTAAAGTATCCCACGGAGAAAATCGGTGAGTTTGATACCGAGCTTGTGGAGGAATTCTTTATCTCCTTTGTGAGAAACTGCCCCATGAGCTTACACATAAGAGAGCTTGCAGGAGGAAACTCCCATCACATTGCCGAGGGAGTTTTCAAGGCTGTTGCAAGAACTCTCAGAACTGCGGTTTCCCGCGACCCGGATACATTCAACGAAATTCCTTCTACAAAGGGTGTACTTTAATGATTGGTATTATAGATTACGGTGTGGGAAATCTGTTTTCCCTTAAATCCTCGTTTTTGTCCTTAGGCGAGGAGGTTTTTGTCTCAGGAAAGAAAGAGGAGCTGAGAAAAACTGAGGGATTAATCCTCCCCGGTGTGGGCGCTTTTGCCGACGCCGCGAAGAAGCTCAGAGACTCAGGCCTTGACGAATTCGTGAGAGAATACGTTAAAAGCGGCAGACCGCTTATGGGTATCTGTCTCGGTATGCAGCTGCTGTTCGAAAAAAGCTATGAATACGGCGAGCACGAGGGACTTTCTCTACTGAAAGGACAGGTTATCCCTATGGAGGGCAATATTTCAGAGGAACTGAAAATTCCCCATATCGGCTGGAACTCTCTCAATTTCATAAAAGACGGTTGTCCCCTCTTCAAAGATACTAAAGAGGGCGACTTCGTTTACTTTGTTCATTCCTACTTTGCCGTTGACAATACCGACAGCTTAGTATGCAATACCGAATACGGTATTCCCATGACCGCCGCAGTTAATAAGGATAATATCTACGGCTGTCAGTTTCATCCTGAAAAGAGCGGTAAGGTAGGTCTTGCAATTTTGAAATCCTTTGCCGATTTGTGCAAATAAACAGAGGTTACTATGAATATTTTTCCTGCAATAGATTTATACGGCGGCAAGGCTGTGCGTCTCTTTAAGGGAGACTACAACCAAATGACCGTTTACAGCGACAATCCCTTAGAGGTTGCAAAAAAGTTCGAGTCCATGGGAGCAAAATTTCTGCACTTAGTAGACTTAGAGGGCGCGAAAATCGGTAAACCCGGCAACCTTGATATTATCAAAAACATTACCGAAAACACCGACCTTTTCACCGAGGTAGGCGGCGGCATCCGCAATATGGAAGTGGCTTCCGCTTACATCGACTGCGGCGTTGACAGAATAATCTTAGGTACTGCGGCAGTTGAGAACGAAGCTTTCCTGAGAGAAGCAATAAAGGCTTTCGGTGACAAGGTCGCGGTAGGTGTTGACATTAAAGACGGCTTCGTTGCAATTAAGGGCTGGACAGAAAAATCTCAGGAATCCGCTGAGGATTTTCTATCTAAGATGGAGAGCTTAGGCGTTAAAACCGTTATTGTCACGGATATCTCCCGCGACGGCGCTATGCAGGGCAGCAACAACGCTCTTTATAAAAAGCTCTCAGAGGATTTTAGCATCGACTTAATCGCTTCCGGCGGTGTAAGCACCGTAGAGGACATTAAGACCCTCAGAAATATGAATATTTATGGGGCAATTATCGGCAAAGCATACTACATCGGTGCAATAAATCTTTCTGAAGCTTTAGAGGTGGCGAAATGATAACTAAGAGAATTATCCCCTGCTTAGACGTTAAGAACGGACGTGTAGTTAAGGGTGTGAATTTTGAGGGACTTTCGGATGTATCCTCTCCTGTTGAGCTTGGAAAGTATTACAGCAACTGCGGCGCAGACGAGCTTGTTTTCTACGATATCACAGCATCCGCCGAGGGACGCGCACTCTTTACGGATATTCTGAAAGAGGTTGCCAAAACAATCTTTATTCCCTTAACCGTCGGCGGCGGCATCAACACAATAGACGACTTTGACAGAGTATTAAAATGCGGTGCGGATAAGGTTTCGGTAAATTCGGGCGCAATTCGCAATCCTGAGTTAATCCGGGAAGCTGCGCAGAAATACGGCAATCAATGCGTTGTAATCTCCGCCGATGTAAAACGGGTGGACGGCGTATTCAGAGTATTCGCTAAAGGCGGCAGAGAAAACACAGGAATGGAAGCAATAAGCTGGATTAAGTCCTGCGTAGAAAAGGGCGCAGGCGAGGTTGTGCTCAACTCAATCGACACCGACGGAGTTAAAAACGGCTTTGATTTAGAAATGCTCGAGGCAGTTTGTAACGCAGTAAATGTTCCCGTTATTGCTTCGGGCGGTGCAGGCTGTGCGGAGGATTTTCTTACGCTCTTTAACACGCTTCCCAAGGTTGACGCCGGCTTAGCCGCTTCAATATTCCACTTCGGTGAGGTCAAAATTCCCAAACTAAAGAAATTTCTTAGAGAGAATAATATAAACGTGAGGTTATAATTATGTTAGATATAAATGCACTTAAATTTGACGAGAAGGGTCTTATCCCCGCGATTGTCGTAGATGCCGATACAGACAAGGTTCTGACTCTTGCCTACATGAATGAGGAAAGCCTTAAAATCTCCATGGAGAAGGGTCTTACCTGCTTTTACAGCCGTTCAAGACAAGAGCTTTGGCTCAAGGGTGAAACCAGCAAGAATTACCAGCATATCGTTTCCATTACCGCTGACTGCGACAATGACGCTTTAGTTGTAAGAGTTAGAAAAGACGGTCCTGCCTGCCACACCGGTACAGATTCCTGCTTCACAAAATTGCTCTTTGAGGGCGATGAAGCGGACGGCTTTAAGCTTCAGACTCTCTATGAATTACTCCTCGACAGAAAAGCAAAGCTCCCCGAGGGCTCCTACACAACCTATCTTTTCGAAAAGGGAATTGACAAAAT